>WQUP01000257.1 GCA_009782015.1 Endomicrobiia bacterium
CCGTTTTTATTATAGTCATCCCATGTCCATACAGTTGTGTTATTTACGTCTGCTGGTTTAGGATAAACTCCAGAAGAGTCCGGCCCGTAAGTTCCGGCCATTATGGTTTCCGGAGTAAGTCCGACAAGGTTTGGGGCATAAGTCATAGCGCGAATGACATAAGGTTTATCGTCTAGCATAAGCCGGAAATGTCCGTTATTGTATTCAACGATTTTCGTTCTTCCGGTTCCGGCAACTTTCTTAATTCCTATTTTTTCCAAATCAACGTATTTTCTCTCAAAATCTTTTTTTACCGCAGGCACGAGCTTGCCCGGATTTACGTAAAAAACGTCATTTTTTGTATCCGCGTCTAATATGTTGTCGGCGATTATCTGCGCTCCTTCAAGCTTAACTCCTATCTCATGATGTTCTCTCGTAAGATACTTTATCCTTGAAATGCACAATGGGCCGATATACCACGGCGTTTTATACTTTGAATATCCGTAAGACGCAGGGAAAAATACTAAACACGCGTAATAAGCTTTTACAGCGTGCTTAAAATTGCCGGCTCTGTCCAAAGCAAGCGCGGTAAGGTACTGTTTTACTCCCGGAGCTTCGGCGCTAACGCACCATTTATAAAAATTCAGCTGGTAATTATCCGTGTAAACGAAGTCCCAATGCGATCCCGCGAGTTTATTTTCCTGTTTAAATTTTTTGTAGTCCGGAGAGTTTTGAGCGCCGGTATTGTTGGGATATATGCCTTCGCCGGAAGCGGCTTTCAAACCGGCGGCATCCGTTATAACGTATTTATAGTCTTTTGTGCCGATATTGTGAAATTCACCGTATTTTTCGTAATCAACCCATTCTTCGCCGCCCGGGTCATAAATTTTAAAAGGCTTTGGAGCCTGATATGTCATTTTTGCATTGTGCTTTTCAGCTTTGTTCAATACTGCGTTCAGGTAATTATCGTCCGCCCGCCCGGCAAATGCAAAATTTGCCGAAAACGATAAACCAAGTAATAAAAGAAGAAGTTTCATAATCAAAACTCCAAACTATATTTCCACTCCGGCCTCTTTGAGCCCAAGCCTCAAATCTTGAGCAGAAACAAACAGACGCGCGGCTATGCCGTTTCTCTGAGCGGCGGCCACATTCTGCTGCACATCGTCCGTAAAAAATATCTCATTGGGCTTTAAGCCGTAATACTTTATGACTTCGCGGTATATTTCATCGTCCGGTTTTCTCATATGCATTTCGTGGGATAGGTGCTCTTTGCCAAACAAAGCAAAAATATCCGGATACTTTGATTTCAGATATCCTATATGCTGCTCATTTGTGTTTGAAAGCATGCCGAGTTTGTATTTTCCGGAAAGAGAGTTAAGTATTTCCGTTATTTCCGTGTCAGGCGGTTGGAAAATATCATTCCAAATTAAACAAAACTCGTCATAAGTTCCGGTATAATGAGTTTCGCGAGCAAGAGCCTTATAAAAATCCTGCGTTGATATGCCGCCTTTTTCGTAAGCGAACGCAAGATCCGAATATTCAAGAATTATATTGCCTATGCTTTCTTTTTTGCCGTCCGGCGTCTTTTTTGAATAGGCGTCGATAAACTTTCCCAAATCGTATTTAAAAATAACGTTGCCCAAATCAAACACTATTATTTTTACCGACATATAAGAGCACCAAGTAACAAGTAATAAGTAAAAAGTAATAAGTAACGGCAACTGAAAAGTCTTTTATCTTTTACTTATTACTTGTTACTTATTACTTGCCGTTTATTTATCCTTTCAGCGCGCCGGAAGCTATGCCTTTTACTATGTGTTTCTGCATGAGGAGGTAAATTATTACTATGGGAATGGTCGCTATGGTAAGACCTGCCATGAGGAGAGGGTAATCCGTTATGAACGTGCCCTGAAATACCATCAAACCTCTCTGGATAGGCATCTTCGCTTTGTCCTGCAATACCACCAAGGCCAAAAGAAACTCGTTCCAGATAGTAAGAGAGTTCATAATTACCAAAGTCGCCAGTGCGGGTTTTGCAAGCGGAAGAGCTATGCGCCAGTATATGCCAAAACGCGAACATCCGTCGATCAGCGCGGCCTCTTCGATTTCTCTGGGGAGATCATCAAAAAAACCTTTCAGCAGAAATATCGCAAAAGCAAGGCCGTTGCTTATGTAGCAGAGCAAAAGGCCAATTCTTGTATCGATAAGATGTAGATTTTTTAACAGCAGGTAGAGCGGGACAAAAACGCCGGGAATCGGTATCAGGAGAGTGGCTATCAAGACATAAAAAAATACGCTTTTTCCCCAAAACTCAAGCCTGGCAAAAGCGTACGCGGCAAGAGACGAAACGAATAATATGAAAAATACCCCGACAACCGTATAAAACACGCTGTTTAAAAAGTACCGGCCGAAATCTGCCTGAACAAAAGCCGTAACATAGTTTGACCAGTTCCATGTGTGCGGCAGAAGCGACATCTTGGTAAAAATTTCCTGCTGCGTTTTTAGTGACGAAGAAAGCATCCAAAAAACCGGAAACACGCATGTCAGGGACACAATAATAAGTATCAAATGCGTCAAAGCGTCCTGGAGATATTTTTTGAGTTTGAAATTATTCATTTCTATATACCTTTTAAAGATATTTTGAAAGCTAACAAAAACTACAGTTTTATTGTCTAGATTGCCGCGGCAGCCTTGCTGCCTAGCAATGACGGCAACTGCAGATCCCCGATTACGAATTTCGGGGATGACACCTGCGGTGTCATTTCTTGTTGTAGTCCAATTTTTTTGAAGCGTATATCTGCGCGAAAGACACTATGAGCAGCACTATGCCGAAAATCACCGCCATTGCGGTGGAATAACCGAACTCGCCGTTGCTCATGTACTCGTAAATCTTCGTTATGGGAACGTCCGTATGCCCCGCCGGACCGCCGCGCGTCATAGAATATATGAGATCGAAAATCTGCATTGAGCCGAGAATGGTGAGGATGGTGACTATGGTAAAAATGGGTATCAAAAGCGGAAACGTAATATTTTTGAACTGCTGCCATGCGTCGGCGCCGTCAACTTCGGCGGCTTCGTAGAGTTCCACCGGAATCGTCTGAAGTCCCGCAAGAAGTATTATGAAACCGTAGCCGAATCCTTTCCACATGTGCACAACGGCT
>WQUP01000258.1 GCA_009782015.1 Endomicrobiia bacterium
ACCCCGTCTGAAAACTTTGTTTTCATCCACCCATCCAAAGAGGTGAATTTATGCCTTGCTGTTACCATGCCTCTCTGCATCCACGCATCCCTGCATCGCTGTTATACGTATTCGTCGCGTACGCCGTTGTCTATGTTTTTGAAAAACTTTTCAAGAAGTTCAAGGCTTTGCGCGTCTAGCTTGTTCTTATACTCCTCTATAAGTTTGTAGCCTTTTTCTTTTACATCCGGCTTTGCAAAATCTTCGAGATACTCTTTTAAAGTCACAAGCGCGTTTATGTCGCACATGTGCTTTATTTCGCCGGGTTTTGCCATATCCATAAAATGTTCGCCGGTGCGGTTTTTACGATAGCAGGCTGCGCAGAAACTCGGCAAGTAGCCCTGGCCTAAAAGCGACTGCGCTATTTCGTCGAGCGAACGCTGGTCGTTCAAAGAAAACTGCCTGTCATTATGTTTATTGTGTTCGTCTTCTTCCTCGTATCCGCCGGGAGTGACTTTTGACTCGGCGCTTACCTGCGAAACTCCTAGATTTACAAGTTCGTCTCTCATCTCTGGAGTTTCTCTTGTTGACATTATTATTCCGGTGTACGGCACTGACAGCCTTAAAACCGCCACAAGCTTTTTAAATTCCTCATCCGTAAGCGGATGCTCCGGATTATCGGCGTATTCCGATCCCGGAGCGGGCTCGATGCGAGGAACTGAAATAGTATGCGGACCTATGCCGTACTTTTTCTCAAGGTACTCTATGTGCATGAGCATCGCAAGAATTTCAAAGCGGTGGTCGTAAAGCCCGAGCAGCGGCCCTATTCCGACGTCGTCGATTCCCGCGGCAAACGCGTCATCAATTGCGTCAAGGCGTTTGTCCGGATCCATTTTAGGACCGGCAATGTGAAGCTTTCTGTAAGTGGCGTCGTGATAAGTCTCCTGAAACAGCTGGTACGTGCCGATACCGGCTGCTTTAAGCCTTTTGAAGTCTTCGACTTTCATGGGGGCGACGTTGATATTTACCCTTTTTATTTTGCTGCCTTTGTATTCTGCGGAGTAAATGGCTTTTACGGCATCGACATAATAGTCGATATTGTCCTTTGTGGAAGGAGCTTCGCCGGCAAGCATCAAAATGCGCTTGTGCCCTCTTTTAAGAAGAATTTCAGTCTGTTGTTTGATTTGTTCAAGAGAAAGGTGTTTGCGGACAGTAACTTTATTGTTAACGTTAAAACCGCAGTAAACACAGCCGTTAGCGCAGATATTGCTTATGTACAGAGGGATAAAAAGGACTACTCTTCTGCCGTAAATAGTGTCTTTTACGTAAGAGGCCGCGGCATAAACTTTTTTCAAAAGTCCGGGGTCAGTCACTGCGAGAAGAGTTGCCGATTCTTCAAGGGTAAGCCTTTTTAACTGCTTTGTTTTTTCTAAGATTTTTTCTACTTCTTTTGCTTCTGGTACAATCTTCAGTAAAGAATTTATCTTTGCTTCGTCTATGTGCTTCATTTTAGTTACCTTCTTTTTAACGACAGAGTGGAGAGTGAGGAGTGGGGAGTGGAGATACGACAACTACAACCCCTCACCCTGCCCTCTCCCGCAAGGGGCGAGGGAACAGCTTTTGTCGTATCTTCACTCCTCACTCTTCACTTTTCACTCTTTCTGTAATCTTTCAGCACTTCAACGACCTTTTTCGGCGTCAGATCGCCGTGAATCTTTCCGTTTATCATTATTACCGGCGCAAGCCCGCACGCGCCAAGGCAGCGCGCTTCCTGCAGAGTAAATATTCCGTCTTTTGTCGTCTCGCCAGCTTTTATTTCAAGCTCGTCTTTTATAGCGTCCATTATTTCCTTAGCGCCTTTCACGTAACAAGCTGTGCCGAGACACACGGATATCGTGTATTTTCCCCTCGGCGTAAGATTGAAGTAGTGGTAAAAAGTCGCAACGCCCCATATTCCGGACGTCGGGACGTTCATCTCTTCGGAGATAAACTCCATGGTTTCTTTCGACAAATACCCGTAAAGCTCCTGCGCTTTGTGCAGCACGGCTATGAGATAAGAGCTTGAATTCTCTTTCTGCGAATATTCGGCTATGTATTGTTTTAGTTCCTGCTGTTTTTCGTCTGCCATTTTATATTGCTCCTGTTATCTGTCACCCTGAGGAACGAAGTTCCGAAGGGTCTAGACCTCTGGATCCTTCGGCAGCTTTGCTGCCTCAGGATGACCCTAACGGGTCATTTTGTAAGGTCTTCCTTCGGCGTTATGCCTTTCGGAAAGTGCTGCTTATAATGCGTATGCAAAAGCTTGTGCGCCTTTTCGCTTAACGGTTTGCCTAAAAATTCATCGTAGAGCTTTTTTATATCCGGATTTTCGTGGCTCTTTCTTATCATTTTATGCGCGTCGGAATCGTAAAGAGCTTTTGCCCTGAGTTTTAAAAGGTTCATGTCAAAAGGTTCTGCTCCGAGCCCCGCATAAGGCTGTCCGCCGCCGCCGATACAGCCGCCGGGGCACGCCATTATTTCTATGAAGTGGTATTTTGATTTATCTTTCCTGACTGCGTCCAAAAGCTTAGCCGTATTGCCGAGGCCATGGGCTACCGCAAAACGTATCTCGGTTCCGTTGACGTCAAGTTTGCCTTCTTTGATCCCCTGCAAACCTCTTGCCGCGTCTATGTCTATGTTGCCGAGAGATTTTCCCGTGGCAGTCTCATAAGCGGTTCTCAAAGCGGCTTCCATAACGCCGCCCGTGGTGCCGAAAATCGTTCCGGCTCCCGAAGACATTCCGAGCGGAGAGTCGAACTCTTCGCCTTTTATTTCTAAGAAATTTATGCCCGCGGATTTTATCATCCAGCCGAGCTCTCTCGTAGTGAGAGCGTAATCGGTCATCTGCATGCCGTCAATCCTAAGCTCCGGCCTTTGCGCTTCGTATTTTTTTGCAATACAGCACATAAAAGCTATGCTGACTATATTTTTCGGATCAACTCCGATTTTTTCCGCGTAGTAACTTTTTATCATCGAGCTCATCATTGACATCGGGGAACGGCATGTCGAGATATTCTCGATAAGATCCGGATAAAACTGCTCCATTGCTTTCATCCAGCCGCTCGAGCACGATGTGATCATCGGCAGCTGCCCGTTTCCTTTGAGGCGCTCTAAAAACTCG
>WQUP01000259.1 GCA_009782015.1 Endomicrobiia bacterium
ACATTTTAAACCCCTTATGACAACAATGATTAATGGTTAATGATAGATGGTTAATTAATGAGCGCGCTTTGCGCGCAACTATTATTGCGGCTTCGCCGCTCCGACATTAACCATTAACCATTTACCGTTTATCATTATCCGTTCTTAACTTTTTCTTTTATGCCTTCAATAAGCGTTTTAACCCACATATCAGGTTTAACTCTGCCTATAATTTTTCCGTTTTTAAATAAAATTCCCGTATCTTTGCCGCCGGCAATGCCTAAATCTGCGTCCATTGCTTCGCCGGGGCCGTTTACGACACAGCCCATGAGAGCAACTTTTATGGGTTTTGCATTCCCTTTCATGTCAGGAAGTTTTGCAACGGCCTTTTCCATATCTGAAACTATCTTTATCAAATCGGATTCGCAGCGCGAGCACGTTGGGCACGATATTATTTCGATTCCGGCATTTCTCAGTTCCATCGACTGTAAAAGCAGGTATGCCGCTTTTACCTCTTCAACAGGGTCGGCAGTCAGCGACACTCTTATGGTATCGCCAAGCCCGTCATAAAGCATTATTCCCAAACCTGCCGAGGATTTAATCGTTCCGCTGAAAATCGAGCCGGCTTCCGTAATGCCAAGGTGCAGAGGGTAGTCTCTTTTGGAAGCAAAAATTCTGTAGGCTTCAACCGTGGTTGCTATATTTGACGCTTTTAAAGAAACGACGATATCATAAAACTTATGTTTCTCAAGAATCTTTACATGCTCAAGAGCGGCTTTGGCAAGCTCTTTTGCTCTCGACGAATTATCGCTGAACTCATGAACGGATTTAAGAGAACCTGCATTGACGCCGATTCTTATAGGTATGCGGGAGGCTTTCGCCTCTTTTACCAAAACTTCTACTTTATCTTTTGAACCGATATTTCCCGGGTTGATTCTAAGCTTGTCGATGCCCTGCTTTATCGCTTCCAAAGCTATTCTATAATCAAAATGGATGTCTGCAACCAAAGGAATTTTTATATTTTCCTTTATTTTTGCGACATTCTGCGCCGCTTCCATATCCGGCAGGGAAACTCTGACTATCTCGCAGCCGGCCTCTTCAAGACGCTTTATCTGCTTTACGGTCGCGCGCCAGTCTCTAGTGTCCGTGTTTGTCATGGACTGCACGGCAACCGGAGAGCCTCCGCCGATTGTAACTCCGCCGATATTTATCTTTCTGGTCTGGGTCCGTTTAAAAAATTTCATTTTTTATATTTCACAGTTTGTCATTCCCGAAATTCGTAATCGGGAATCTGCCTTAAAGGACAACAACAGACGGCAGATACCCGATAGAAACATTCGAGTATAACAAAGGCATGTTATTTCCCAAACAGTTTTCCCAATCCCAGCCTCATCAAATCGCTGTAAGTGGCGAAAAGGAATATTGCGATAATCAAGACAAGTCCTATAGTGTTGTAAATTTGTATGACTTTCGTGCCGATCTTTTTTCTCGTAATTCCTTCGACTATGAAAAGAACTATCATTCCGCCGTCAACCATAGGGATAGGGAACAGATTAAAAAGCCCCAGGGCCACGGAAATTACGGCCAGAAGCCTGAGATAATCCTGAATACCGGCCTTTGCCGCTTTGGCTATTACCTGCATCACGCCGACAGGGCCAGCTATGTCGGGCTTCTCTCCGGAAATAATTTTATCTCCGAGATATGCAATAGTCATAATCGTCTGGGTTATCGCGGCGTCCGCGCCGTAAATAAATGATTTTGCAAAAGTAGTTTTCGAAGTTATCACCGCCGGCGTTATTCCTATCATACCAAGCCCCGTTACCTGATTTTTTGCGACAACCATATTTACCGCAAACGTGTATGTTCCCCTCTCTATCACAAAAGCCGTATCTTGTTCAGCCTTGTGTTTTAAGATATCCGACATTTCAGTCCACTTTGTAATATTGACGCCGTCTATTGATTTTATAACGTCGCCCGGCATAAGACCGGCCTGCATGGCCGGATAATTTTCTGCAAGAGTGCCTACGGCGGAAGCGTCGGAAATCTTTGAAACGCCCCAGATGTTGAAGATAAAAGCAAAAATAAACACTGCCAAAATATAATTGAAAAAAGGTCCCGAAAACGCTATCCAAACTTTTTTGTACCACGGGAGCGACAGATATTCGTCTTTTTCGCCTTTGGCTTCGTCGGGATTTTCTCCTGCCATGGCGACAAAACCGCCGAACGGGATGGCTTTTATGCAGTATTTTGTTCCTTTATAAACGTACTTGATAAGATCCGGACCGAAACCGAAAGCAAAAGTCAAAACCCTGACTTTAAAGAATTTTGCGGACAAAAAATGCCCCAACTCGTGAATAAAAATCAAAAAGCCCAGCCCTACTAGTATCGCCAGTATTTGTATAAGAATCATTTTTTCTTTTTCCTTTAGTCTCTGCCTATGTCATCCCCAAGCGTCTTTATAGGAGATCTGTTGTTCGCCATGTTCTGTCACCCTGAATGGAATGAGGGGTCTAGTCCTCTAGATTCTTCGGCGGGCATGCCACCTCAGAATGACAACAACGGCAGATTCCCGATTACAAATTTCGGGAATGACAGCCAGAGAATCCCTTTATCAAATTTTTAGAGTATATTCGCGCCCATGCGTCTGCTTCTACAAAACCGTCCACGGAAGAATTCTTATCAACTTTATGCGCCGACATAGTTTTTTCCACAATAACAGCTATATCTGTAAACTTTATGTCTTTATTTAAAAAAGCGGCGACTGCCGCTTCGTTTGCCGCGCTCATTACGGCAGGCATAGTGTGTCCGGTTTTTGCGGCGCGGTATGCAAGCTTAAGGCACGGAAACCTTTCGAAATCCGGGCTGTAAAACTCAAGTTTTCCGGCTTTGGCAAGATTCAGCGGCTCTATATTCGATCCGGTTCTTTCGGGATAAGTCAGCGCGTATTGTATCGGCAGCCGCATATCCGGATTTGACATCTGCGCCAAAACCGAGCCGTCAACGTATTCGACCATAGAGTGCACTATGGACTGAGGATGTATGACTATCTCGATTTTTTCTATCGGCACGTCAAAAAGAATCGACGCTTCTATGGCTTCAAGCCCTTTATTCATGAGAGTTGCGCTGTCTATGGTTATCTTTCTCCCCATCTTCCAC
>WQUP01000260.1 GCA_009782015.1 Endomicrobiia bacterium
AGTCAGCCCGAGCTGCTTCATTATAATGTCCATTTTCTCGACCGCGCCTATTGCCAAACGCCCCTCTTTGTAATAGCACCGCGTCCTGAAATACCTTCTCACGATCTCCTGCTTCGCGGCTTCTCTTACCGCTTCGTCGTCGCTAATGCAGTATCCGGCCATGTTTACTCCCATGTCCGTCGGAGACTGATAAACTTTGCCGGTTCCCATAATTTTGGTGAGTATGTTTTTTACTATCGGAAATATTTCGATGTCCCTGTTATAATTTACGGCAGTTTTGCCGTACGTTTCCAAATGGAAAGGGTCTATCGCGTTGATGTCGTTCAAATCCGCGGTAGCCGCTTCATACGCGAGATTTACGGGATGGTTTAAAGGCAGATTCCATACGGGAAACGTTTCAAATTTGGCGTAGCCCGCTGTTATGTTTCTTTTATGCTCGTGGTATATCTGCGAAAGGCAGGTCGCCATCTTTCCGCTTCCGGGCCCCGGCGCCGTGACAACTACAAGCGGCTTCGTGGTTTCTATATAAGGATTAGAGCCGTACCCCTTGTCGCTCACTATAAGTTCGATGTTCGTAGGGTAGCCTACAATAGGCCGGTGAAGATATACCTTCTCGCCTCTCTGTTCAAGCTTATTCTTGAACATATCTGCAGCCGGCTGATCTTTATACCGCGTGATAACTATGCTGCTTATGTAAAGCCCCATCTTTCTGACATTGTCAATAAGGCGCAAAACGTCCATATCGTAAGTGATCCCGAGATCCGCCCTTATTTTGTTTTTTTCGATATCTGCCGCGTTGATGCATATGATAATTTCCGTCTTTTCCTTTAACTTTTCCAGAAGCAGAATTTTGCCGTTTACGTGAAATCCGGGCAGGACCCTCGCGGCATGATAATCGTCGAAAAGTTTCCCACCGAATTCCAGATACAATTTGTGGTTAAACTGCTCGACTCTTTTGAGTATCTGTTCCGTCTGCTTTTGTATATAAGACGAATTATCAAACCCGATTTTCATTTTTCCTCTCCGTTGTTTTAATAATTGGGTCTCTATAAAAAACCCAACCCGTCATTGCGGGCTCCGACCCGCAATCTATCATTTACGACGAGATTGCGGGTCGGAGCCCGCAATGACGACATAAGAACTGCCGTTTCGCCGTTACCAATCTTCCAACCATCCAATCTTCTAATCATCCGCAGTTCAAAGGCTTATCAATTTATCCAAATTTTGCAGTTCTTCGTACGAATCGAACGCTCTGACATACGCCATGACTTTTTCAAGATTGGTCAGTATCGAGCAGCCGCATTTTACCGCTGTTTTTCTTATTTCCGAATTATTTTTAAGTTCGTCGACCGTCAAATTTTTGCTTATGTTGATCACAAAATCAACTTTGCCGTCGATAATCGTATCAACCGCTCTGGGCGAACGGTTCCAGTGCACGACTTCCGTTTTATAGCCTCTTTTCTGCATGTATTCGGCTGTGCCTTTTGTCGCATACACGGGAACGCCGAGCTTGTACAGATTGTCCGCAGCTTCCATGAATTTTACTTTGTCTTTTTCCCTGCCGGTGCTCAAAAGAATCCCCTTAACCGGCTTTTTTATCTGCGTGCCTTCCATGGCGAGAAGCATCGCATGGTTAAAGCTTTTTCCGAGACACCCCACCTCTCCGGTAGAAGCCATCTCTACGCCGGCTACCGGGTCAGCGCCGTCAAGCCTCTGGAAACTGAACATCGAAGCCTTTACGCCGACATAGGGAATCTCGCTTTCGTCCAGCATTACTTTTTTGACTTTCTCGCTGTTCATCACTTTGCAGGCAAGCTCCGCAAGATTTGTGCCGGACACTTTAGAGATAAACGGAAAAGATCTCGACGCTCTTGCGTTGCATTCTATGACTTTGACATCGTTGTCTTTGGCTATAAACTGAATGTTGAAAGGGCCGTTGAGCGTCAGCCCGGCGGCTATTTTTCTGGATATATCCTTTATGACGTTTATCGTATGCACATAAATTTTCTGCGGCGGAAAGACCATGGTGGCATCGCCGCTGTGGACTCCGGCATTTTCAACGTGCTCGCTCACTAGCGACAGTATGACCTCGCCGTCTTTGGCTATTCCGTCGCACTCTATTTCCTTGGCGTCCAGAATAAACTTTGAGATCACCACCGGAGAATCAAGCGATATATCCTTCGTAAGCGACAAATAATAATCAAGGCTCTGCTTGTCGTTTGCGACGTTCATAAGAGTTCCCGACAGCACGAAGCTCGGGCGTATCAAAACCGGAAATCCGACTTTCGCGACAAATTTATCTATCTCTTCCATCGATGTCGCAGAAGTCCATTCCGGCTGGTCTATGCCGAGCTTGTCGAGCATTGCCGAAAACTTTCCCCTGTCTTCCGCGCCGTCAACGCTTGCGCGCTTATGCCCGAGAATATTGACTTTAGCGTCGCTTAGAGGCTGTATGAGATTGTTCGGATTCTGGCCGCCCATGCACGCTATTACTCCTTTCGGGTCTTCTATGTCTATTATATCCAGCACTCTTTCAAACGAAAGCTCCTCAAAGTACAACCTGTCCGACGCGCTGAAATCCGTGGAGACGGTTTCCGGGTTGCAGTTTATTATCACGCTGTCGTTCTTCTTATTTTTGAAGTAATTGCTGGTCATCACTGAACACCAGTCGAATTCAAGGCTGCTTCCTATGCGGTAGCTCCCGCTGCCGAGCGTTATTATGCTTTTTTTGTTCTTTTTTGATGCGACGTCATTGCACATCCCGTCGTAAGTCAAATACAGATAGTTGGATTTTGTCGGATATTCCGAAGAAGTCGTGTCTATCTGTTTTACGACCGGAAGTATGGCGAGCTTTTTCCTGAGTTTTCTCACGCCGTTTGAAAGCTTTCTGATTTCTCTGACGGAAAGTTTTTTTCCGGCGCCCAAACATTCCGACAGAAACATTTTCGTAAGCTGAAAATCCGAAAAGCCTCTTGATTTTAAGCGGTGCAGGTACTCTCTGGGAATCTTTTTAAACTCTTCATAAACGTCGCGCTCCGAGACAACGCTTTTTTTGCCGCTCCCGGCAAAAAATCCGCGAAGCTCGTTTGCGGTCTTAGCCAGATAGTTTATGTGCGACAGGAACCAATAATC
>WQUP01000261.1 GCA_009782015.1 Endomicrobiia bacterium
TTAAAGAGGGATGAAATCCCTTTTCAATACAGAAGCAGCGGGCTTGAAGGCTGCATAATAACCAAAGTCAATTTTTTATTGAAATTCCAAACAGCGCCGCGCTCGGCGTTTTTCTTGCCGAAGCTGAAAAACAAAACATTCGTTTTTACGTTCTTGGCGGCGGCACGAACGTGCTTTTTTCGGACAAAGGCTATGACGGCGCCGTGATAAAGCTTACCGGAGAATTTAGCGCAGTTAATATAAAAGGCAACGAAGTTGCCGCCGGGGCGGCTGCGGCGCTGCCGGCTTTGGTTAAGGCTGCGGCTGAAAAAAATCTGCCGGGACTTGAGTGCTGTGCGGGCATACCCGGAACAGTCGGAGGGGCGGTGTTTGGAAATGCAGGGAGCGCGGAAAAGTGGATAGGGGACGCCGTTTCCGAATTGACAGTGTGGAGTGTGGAGCGTGGAGTGTGGAGTGAACGGATTTTAAAGAGGGATGAAATCCCTTTTCAATACAGAAGCAGCGGGCTTGAAGGCTGCATAATAACCAAAGTCAATTTTTTATTGAAAAATGAATTGGAAAAAGATGTTTTAAAAGAGATTAATGAGGCAATCGAAAAACGTATAAAAAGCCAGTCTGTAGGCGGTTCAAACGCGGGCTGCATTTTTAAAAATCCGGCAGGCTTAAGCGCAGGAAAACTTATTGACGATGCCGGCCTTAAAGGCAAGAAAAAAGGCGGCGCAGAAATTTCCAAAGTTCACGCCAACTTCATAATAAACAACGGAAACGCCAAAGCCTCAGACGTTTTGGATTTGATATACGCCGCCAGAAAAACCGTAAAAGAAAAATTTAATATCGATTTGGAATTAGAGATAAAAATAGTTTAAATACAGAGGCACGACGTTAAGGTCCTTAAGGACTTTAAAGACCTTAACGTCCTTGACCGCCGTTCCCTTGACCATTGTCGCGGCATCTAATTTAACACAAATACTTGTAAAAATTGTATAATTTACGCGGATATTTCGGGTTGGAGCTTATGGCAAATATCGAGAAACTTAAAAATAAAAAAATAGGCGTTTTGTACGGCGGGCTTTCGAGCGAAAGAGAGATATCGCTTAAATCGGGAAAGGCCGTTTATAACGCGCTGAAAAAATTAAAGCTGAACGTCTGTGCGATCGACGTCGGCAGAAATGCCGCGGCGCAGATAAAAAAAGAAAAGATCGACATAGCTTACATAGTTTTGCACGGAGCCGGCGGCGAGGACGGGACGATTCAGGGGATGCTTGAAGTTATGGGAATTGCCTACACCGGCTGCGGCGTTTTTGCAAATTCCGCGTCGATGGACAAAGATATCGCGAAAGTTTTATTTAAATGCGCCGGCATTTTAACGCCTAAATGGGTTACGCTGAAAAAATACGAGCCCGTGCCTGAAATAAAAAAGTATCCGGTTGTCGTAAAGCCTGCCGCGCAGGGTTCGGCGATAGGCGTGTCCATAGTGAAAAAGGCCTCGGAGTTTTCCAAGGCGTTAAAAGAAGCTTTTAAATTTGACGATACGGTTATAGTCGAACGGTTTATAAGCGGAACGGAAATTACCGTCGGAGTTTTAGACGGACATGCCCTGCCTGTGATTGAGATAGTGCCCAAAGGAAAGTTTTACGATTTTAAATCAAAGTACGCCAAAGGCGGCTCGAGGCATATAATTCCGGCGCGCATAAGCAAGAAAGCTTACGCGCAGGCTCAAAATACGGCGGAGAAAGTTTTTAAAACTTTGAAATGCCGCGCCGTGTCAAGAATCGATATGATCGTTGACAAAAATGACAAGGTATGGGTTTTGGAAAATAATACCGTGCCCGGAATGACGGAAACCTCGCTTCTTCCCGACGAAGGAAAGGCTGCGGGCCTAAGTTTCTCGGATTTGGTTTTGAAAATTTTAAAAAGCGCGTTATAATGGCAGTGTGGAGTTTGGAGGGTGGAGTGTGGAGTTAACGGCTGTGGGCGCAAGAGGCGTGTCGTTTACTCCACTCTTCACACTCCACACTCCAAACTCATTTAAATTATGTCAAAAAGAAAAAAATATTCTTACAGGAAAAGGGTTTCTTTTGCCGGGACTTATCCGCGCTCTTACTCAAAAAGAAGAAAGCTCGGGAAACCGATTGTTTATTTTATTCTCTTATGCGCTCTTGCTTTTCTTTTGCATGAAGGCTATAAAAGGGCGGTTTCATACGCTTACGCCGCGGACAGCATGACGATAAAAGATATAGAAGTCGCCGGCTGCAAAAACGTTACGGGAACCGAGATAAAAGAGCTTCTGCCTTTCAAAATCGGAGACAATCTTCTTAAAATAGATCTTTCGCAGTCTGAAACCGAGATAATGAAGGTGAAACCGGAACTCAAAGATATTTCCATAAGCCGTCGCTGGCAGAAAGTGCGCGTAAAGCTTTATGAGAGGACTCCGGAAGCTTTTGTAATGTACGGAAAAGAGCTCTACGGCATAGATTTCGACAATAAGCCGTTTCCGCTGCGCGGTTTTATGAGCGGGATGAAAATTCCGGCGATAGTTTACAATACCTATGCCGAGCGCGCGGCTCTTTTGGATTTTATAAAAAAGTTTAAGCCGGTGAGCGAAGATTTTCTCGACAATATATCGGAGATCAAGTTCAGCAATTCCGGCGACATTGTTTTAACGGCTCATGACGGAACTGTAATTTTCTGGGGCGACGAGAGGCCGGAGTATATGCAGCACAAGTTTGAAAAGTTTAAAAAGATTTACGTTGACGCGGCGGCAAGATACAAACATCTCGAGTATATAGACATGACGCTGTACGGGCTTGGCAGGGCTGTGGTAAAACCGCAGCAGCAGAGTCAAAATTAGAATAATGATGTCATTCTGCGCGAAGGGGACATTGTCCCCGAAGCCGCAGAATCTATAGATATAAACGTGGATCCCCGATTAAGACACTCGGGGATGACAAAAGAAAGGAAGTAAGACCAACTTTTGTCAATTTATAGACCCTCCGATTGAGTTTATCCTGCGTGAAATCGCAGGGCGCAGGGTGACAAAATAAGGAAATTAAAATGGCAAAACAAGCGCTTATAGCCGGTCTTGACATCGGAAGCAATCAGGTATGTTGCGTCGCCGGAGTAA
>WQUP01000262.1 GCA_009782015.1 Endomicrobiia bacterium
AGTACGGCGACAATATGGAAGATATTTTCGGAGACATTTTCAGCAACGTTTTCGGCGGAGGCGGCGCAAGAAGTTCAAGGTCAAGAGCCGCGCAGAGAGGCGAAGATTTAAGATATGACGTGGAAATTTCCTACCTTGACGCAATGAAAGGCGCGGAAATTTCCGTTGATATACCTAAAAAAGAGACATGTTTTGCGTGTCACGGCAGCGGCGCAAAAGACGGCTCCAAGCCGAAGCAGTGCCCGCAGTGCAGAGGCTCGGGACAGGTGAGATACTCCCAAGGTTTTTTCTCGTTCAGCCAGGAATGCCCGCAATGCAGAGGGAAAGGCGCGATTATAGAAAACCCATGCCCCAACTGCCGCGGCGCCGGAACTGTAAAAACGAGAAAGACGATAAAAGTGAGAATACCCGCCGGAGTTGACGAAGGCACTTCGCTTAAAGTTACGGGTTCCGGCAATGCCGGAGCAAACGGCGCGCCTGCAGGCGATTTGTACGTTGTGGTGCACATGAAGCCGGAGCGCGATTTTAAAAGAAGCGGCGATGATTTATATACGGATATTTATGTTTCGTTTTCGCAGGCAGCGATGGGGCTGGAGTATGACGTTCCTGTTGTTGAAGGCCATGTCAAAGTTAAAATTCCTCCTGCCACGCAGCCCGGGACAACTCTAAGGGTAAGAGAACAGGGTTTTCCGCAGCTTGGCAGCAGAAGCAGAGGCGATCTGTACGTAAAAGTGAACGTCTCTGTGCCGAAATCAATGAACGACGCGCAGAAGAGAGCGCTTTTTGAATACGCAAAATCAATGGGAGAACTCCCAAAAGACGCCGTTTACCAAAGCGACGGATTTTTTAAGAAGATTTTTGGGTAAGGCAATTACGAATGTCAAATTACGAATTACGAATCAACGGCAACGGTAGATTGCGGATCGAGTCTGCAATAGGCTCAATTGTCTTTTGTCTTTGATTTGTAATTTGTCATTCGTAATTTGTAATTAATTATGAACAACCTTATATACGTAGTTGACGATGAAGAAGACATTTTAGAACTTGCGGAAGTAAACCTTAAAAAGAATTTTTTTAAGGTGAAAACTTTTGCAAGTTCTTTGTCATTTTTAAAGGCTCTTGAAAAACAGAAGCCGGATCTTGCGGTTTTGGATATCATGATGCCTCAGCCTGACGGGCTCGAACTGTCAAGAAGAATGAAGAGCAGTCCTGAATTTGCCGGCATCCCGATTATATTTTTGAGCGCAAAGGCCGATGAAAGCGATAAGATAACAGGTCTTGAACTCGGCGCGGACGATTATATTACAAAGCCTTTTTCCGTCAAAGAACTTATGGCAAGAATCAAAGTCGTTTTGAGAAGAAGGCATGGCAGCGCAGCCAAAACCGAAGATGCGGCAAAGCCAAAGACCGCCAGAATAAAGATAGACAAAGACAAGTTTACCGTTACTGCCGGCGGCGAAAAGATAAATTTGACGGTTACAGAGTTTAAGATTTTGGAGCTTCTTTTATCAAAGCATGGAACTGTTTTTTCAAGGGATAAAATTTTGGATTATCTTTGGGGAGACGATAAGCTTGTTATAGACAGGACGATAGATGTGCACATAAGAAATCTGAGGGAAAAACTCGGCGTTCGCGGCAAGGGCGCATGCGGCAAAATGATAAAAAATATACGAGGCGTAGGGTACAAAATTGAAGAATAAAAACACTTTCTTTCTGAAGCTTTTTGCGGTATTTACGGCAGGGGCAGTGCTTTTATCGCTCATTTTTTTCATAATCGCAAGGAAATATACAAATTTGGCAAACATCGCTTTTTTTGAGCGCGAGCTGGAAACGACTGCAAAAATTGTAAGTCCGCAGACTGTGCAGTTCATTGACAGCAGGAATAACGCATGGGCCAACGAGTATGCGAAAAGGCTTTTTGAAGGGCTTGATATCAGGATAACGGTAATTGCCCTTGACGGCAAAGTGCTTGCCGATTCTCAAAGCGACCCTTCGGCAATGGCAAACCACGCCAACAGAGAAGAAATCGCGGCTGTCATCGGCGGAGCCGGAGAAGGCAGAGCGATAAGATACAGCTCTACGCTTCAAAAAGATATGCTTTACAAGGCATTTCCGTTAAAGAACGACGGGAAGCCGGATGCTGTTTTAAGGCTCAGCGTGCCGGTTAAAAAGATAGAGTTTACGACCGCGGAGACGCTTCATAAAATATTCTTAGCATTTCTTTTTATAGTTCTTGCTTCTTTGGCAGCGGCTTATTTCATATCAAAAAGAATGTCTTCGGGTATAGGGGCTTTGCATGCCGCGGCAACGCAGATTGCCGAAGGCGATTTTAAAGCCAAAGTGGAAATCGAAGGGAAAGGCGACGAAATAGAAGAGCTCGGAAAAGCTTTCAATCTGATGTCCGATAAAATTTCCGGACAGTTTGCCGAGATCAGCGAAGGCAAAGAGATGCTCGACAAGGTGCTTGCCTCAGTATCCGATGCCATTGTGCTTATAGAACATGACGGGAGAACGCTTCTTTTTAACGACGCTTTTAAAGCCGTATTTGAAGATGCGGCTCATGGAAAGTATTTTTGGGAGTATTTACGCAGCAAAGATATAGAAGCCGCGATTGAGAAAGCCAAGACAAATAAATCAGGAATACTTTCCGGGGAGTGCTCGTTTGCCGAAAAGATTTTTTTGTATTCGGTTTCAAAGGTAAAAAACGAAGACAAGTTTGTCATTTCTCTTAAGGATATAACAAAAGCAAAGCAGCTTGACGATTTGAAAAAAGATTTCATAACCAATGCGTCGCACGAGCTGAAAACGCCGGTAACTTCCATAATCGGCTTTGCAGAAACTCTGGAATCCGAATCTCTGCCTGATGAAAGCATGCGCTTTGTCGGGATAATAAAGAGACAGGCGCAGAGGATGTCGAATATCGTAAGCGATCTTCTGGAACTTTCCCGCCTTGAAAATAATACTAAAACCGATAAAAAAAGCGTGGATATGGCGCGGATAATCGCCGACACCGTTTCTTTCTACGGGAAAAAAGCGGAAGAGAAAAACATAAGCATAAAGACGGATATTGAGAGCGCTCTTTCTTGCGTTTACGCCGACGAGTTCAATATGGAGCAGCTTATGACAAATCTTGTGGACAATGCCGTAAAATATACCGAGAAAGGCGAAATAATTATAAAAGCCGAAAATGCCGAGGACTTCGTCCTAATAAAAATATCTGATACCGGTATAGGCATACCGAAAGAACACATACCGAGGCTGTTTGAAAGGTTCTACGTCGTGGACAAATCCCGCTCTAAAAAAAGCGGCGGCACGGGCCTTGGCCTTTCCATAGTAAAACATATCCTGCAAGCCAATGACGGCAGTATTTCCGTAGAGAGCGCCGAAGGCAAAGGCGCTTCCTTCATCGTCAAACTTCCGACGACATAATTACAAATTACGAATGACGAATTAACTGCGACGGAAAATCGCAGTTTTTTGCTTTTTATTCGTAATTCGTCATTCGTAATTTGGACTCTCTAAAAACCCTAGTTTGTCATTCCCGCGAAAGCGGGAATCCATGGTGTTTTTAAATTTATTAGACGACAACGGCGAACGTGGATTCCCGCTTTCGCGGGAATGACAAGGCGGGGCAGAGGTTTTTTAGAGAAGCCCAATTCGTAATTGCCGTTAAAGATTTCTTAACAAAAAACTAACAATTCCTTTATTGTTTCTTAATTTACGTTTTGTATTATTTCACATCGCAGACAAAAAAAAGGCGCGGCGCGCCAAAGGAGACAAATGGAATGGAAAGAAAAATGTCTAAAACGAAGTTTGCAGTAAAGTTTCAAAAAGCAGCCGCGGTGTTTGCGGCAGTTTTGGTTTTTGCAGGCATGTCTTTTGCGGGAGATTCGGATAAGCTTATAAACATGCTTGCCGATAAAGGCATAATCACTTCCGATGAGGCGCAGCAGCTGCAGAAAGAGAGCGGCAAAACTCTTTCTATACCGGAGTGGATACAAAATATCAAATTCAACGCGGACTTAAGGTTAAGACATCAGGCGGATTGGACGGGAACATCTACCAGAGTCAGAGAAAGACTCAGGCTGCGTTTCGGGTTTGAGGCAAATCCCGTAGAAAACATGACAGCGGCTTTCGGGCTGGCTACGGGAAAAACGAGCGGCGGAGCGGATTCTGACCCCGCTTCTACAAATTACAGTTTTCAGGGATTTCAGAAAGTTCCGATTTTTGTTGACTACGCTTATTTGCGTTACAATATAGCCGGTATCGTTAAAATAAATGCCGGTAAAGTAAAAAATGACATGGCGTTTTGGAATATAAGGCAGCTTATTTGGGACACCGATATTAATCCCGACGGAGTTACAGTCAATGTTGACCGCAGTTTAGGCAAAGGATTTGCATTTTTCGGCAACGCCGGCTGGCTGTTTATGAACGGAGATATCGGCAACGGCGCTGAGCAGCCCGATGTTTACGTATTCCAACCCGGCATAAATTATAAAACCGGAAACATCAGCGTAAAAGCGGCGATGGGATATCAGCAGTTTAATACAAAGAACAGAATTCCCGCTGTTCTCGCTCCCGGAAATGCTAATTATCTCCAAGGCCACACTAATCTGACAAATTTTCAGATCATAGATCCTGCTGTCGAAGTAAAAGCCAAGGAAATCATAGGAAGATACGGAGTAACCGTTTTTGGAGAGTATATAAAAAATCTCGATGACAGCGTTTATAAAACCGACAGAGAAGGCGGTTTGTACGGGATAACTTTCGGAGACGATAAAATAGGAAAGCTTGCCGATTGGAACATTACGCTCGCCGGAAGATATCTCATGAATTGCGTCATACCCGCGTATCTCGGATATTCCGACGCGTACAACGGGGCGCCAAATGCAAGAGGTTATGAAATCAGCGCTAATTTCGGGTTGACAAAAAAAGCGGCCGTTACGCTTACCTACTTGGATTACAAGGCGATTAACGGCCCGGAAGATCGGGCAAGCCTTATGCAGTTTGATTTGAATTATAAGTTCTAATGCCGTCATTCTGCGCGTAGTCGCAGAATCAATAAATATAGATCCTGCGACTACGCGCAGGATGACAACTTAAGGAAAGAAAAATGAAAAAATTGATGCTTGCGGCTTTTGCGGTATTGTTTTGCGCAGGAAATGTTTTAGCCGAGAAAGTAGTTATAGAAGGTTCGACAACGGTGCTTCCGATAGCTCAGAAAGCGGCGGAGCAGTATATGGACGCTAACTCTAAGGCTGACATAACGGTGAGAGGAGGCGGCTCCGGGGTAGGCATCAATTCGCTTATTGCAAAAACTTGCGACATAGCCAACGCCTCAAGAGCGATCGAAGCTGCGGAAGTTAAGACTGCCAATTCGAAAGGAGTAAATCCGAAAGCTTTCATAATAGCAAAGGACGCAATAGCCGTGATAGTAAATAACGCAAACGCGGTATCGGCGCTTTCCAAACAGCAGGTGGCCGACATATTCACCGGTAAAATAACCAACTGGTCTCAGGTCGGAGGCAAGGATGGGAAAATAGTCGTTGTTTCAAGAGACAGCGCAAGCGGGACTTTCGAGAGCTTTAACGCGCTCGCGCTTCACAAGCAGAAAGCAGTTGCGGATGCTCTCATGCAGGCTTCGAACCAGGCAGTAGTTACAACAGTGGCAAAAACGCCAGGAGCTATAGGATACGCCGGTATCGGCTATCTAAGTTCTTCAATAAAAGCTCTTACTATAGAAGGCATAACCCCGACAGCAGAAACAGTGCTTAACGGAAAGTACGCTTATTCAAGACCGCTTTTCATGTACACAAACGGAGATCCTAAAGGCGAAGCCAAGAAATTTATAGATTTTGTTTTGAGCAAAGACGGGCAGAAGATAGTGCAGGAAGAAGGGTTTGTAGCGTTAAAATAAGAGTGAAGAGTGGAGAGTGAGGAGTGAAGATACGGCACGTCATTGCGAGCCGGCTTTGCCGGCGAAGCAATCCAGAGTCATTGTCGTATCTCAACTCTTCACTCTCCACTCTGTCGTTTAGGGGTTTCGATGTACAGCTTCAAAGAAAGAGCAATCAAAATTCTTTTTACGGCAATGGCTTTTGCCTCGCTGTTTTTTCTGCTGGGCATTATTTTTGTTTTATTCAGGGAAAGCCTTCCCATAATATCAGAAATAAATATTTTCAAATTTTTGTTCGGCAAGCATTGGTATCCGACTTATGATCCTGCCGAGTTCGGTATTTTGCCTTTGATTCTTGCATCTTTATGGGTCACGGCTGGCGCGATGGTAGTCGGCGTGCCGCTGGGCCTTGGCACCGCGCTTTACATAAATGAGCTCGCTTCGCCTAAACAAAAACATATTTTAAAACCGCTGGCTGAAATTCTTGCCGGTATTCCTTCGATAGTTTACGGTTTTTTCGGCATGCTTGTTGTAGCCCCGATGGTTCAGAAGATTTTTAACCTTCCCACAGGTCTTTCCGCTTTTACGGCAAGCGTTGTTTTGGGAATTATGGCGATACCAACCATTGCAAGCATATCCGAAGACGCATTGAGTTTTGTCCCGAAAAGTTTTAAAGAAGCCTCTTATGCCTTGGGGGCAAACAGATGGCAGACGCTTATAAAAGTGACGATTCCTGCGGCGGCTTCGGGAATTTCCACGTCAATCATCTTAGGAATGAGCAGGGTTGTCGGGGAAACTATGACCGTTTTGATGGTTTCCGGCGGAGCCGCTGTCATTCCGACATCTTTTTTTAATCCCGTAAGGCCGATGACATCTACAATCGCGGCTGAAATGGGAGAGGCTGCGGTGGGAAGCACGCATTACCATGCTCTTTTCGCCATAGGGCTGGCGCTGTTTTTAATAACTCTGGTTTTTAACGCCGCGGCTGAAGCTATCAGCAGAAAGTACAGAATAAAGCTTGGGATGGACAGGTAACGGCAGAGGATTAGAAGTTTAGAGGGTTGGAAGTTTGGCAACGGCAAAGCCGTTAAAATTCCCCTTTTTTTAAAAGAGGTGGCAGGAGACATTGTCTCCTGACGGGGTATGGGCTTCCGGTATTAAAGTCCTTAAAGTCTTTAATGACCTTAAGGACTTTAAAAGGCAAAATCTATGAAAAACAAAATAACGCAGTTTGCGGGTTTTGCTATGATAACGGCGTGCATGATTATGACGCTGCTGTTTTTGGCAAGCATAATTTACATGATTTTTTCAAAAGGCCTGCCGGCGATTTCATGGGAGTTTATCACGGCAGTCCCGAGAAACGGGATGACTGCCGGCGGCGTTGCGCCTGCTATAATCGGTACATTTTATTTGACTGCGGGAGCAATACTCTTTGCGCTCCCGCTCGGGCTTGCCTGCGCAATTTACTTAAACGAGTACAGCCCGAAAGGCGTAATCGTAAACATAATAAGAATGAGCATAAACAATCTTGCTGGAGTTCCTTCCGTAGTCTTCGGGCTTTTCGGCCTTTCCGTCTTCGTAAAATTTTTCGGCTTCGGCGTCTCCATTCTTTCCGGGAGCCTTACGCTAGGAATTTTGATACTTCCGGCGATAATATCCGCTTCGCAGGAATCTCTTATGGCTGTGCCGCACTCTCTAAGGGAAGCATCGCTCGCGCTTGGCGCTACGCAATGGCAGACAATAAGAAAAGCCGTGCTGCCTGCGGCAATTCCGGGAATCATGACAGGCGTTATACTCAGCATAGGCAGGGCCGCAGGCGAAACTGCGCCCATACTTTTTACCGCTGCGACTTTTTACAAAAGAGGTTTCCCGAATTCTCTGCTTTCAGAAGTGATGGCTTTGCCGTACCACATATACGCGCTTATGACCGAAGGAACAAAACCTGATCTGCAGACTCCGATAGCTTACGGCTGCGCTTTGCTTCTTCTGGTAATCGTGCTTTTGGTTTCAGCCGCGGCAATTTTTTTGAGAAACAAGTACAGAGAGGCATAGATGCAGGGACGCGGGGATGCAGAGATGCAGAGCAACTGCCTTAAAATATAAATTCGGTCTCTGTCTTTGCCCTGCATCCCTGCCTCTCTGCATCTCATCATCATCTTTTGAAGGGAGCTCTTATGTCAACTGATAATAAAGTGCGGATAAAAGCGGAAGGCGTTGACTTCTACTACGGCGACAATAAAGCGCTGAAAAATCTTAGCGTAGATTTTTTCGACAAAAAAGTTACGGCTTTTATAGGCCCTTCCGGCTGCGGAAAATCTACTTTTATACGCCTTTTAAATAAAATGAACGACCTTGTGCCAAACACAAGAGTCGAAGGCAGTATTTATCTTGACGGCGAAAATATTCTGGACAAAAAAGCGGACGTGGTGAAAATAAGAAGAAAAGTCGGGATGGTTTTCCAGAAACCCAATCCTTTTCCTAAAACCATTTACCAAAACATAGCTTACGGATTAGAGATAAACGGCGAAAAGAATAAAAGGGTGATTTCAGATACTGTGGAAGAGTCGTTAAAGAAAGCAGCGCTTTGGAACGAAGTGAGAGACAGGCTTCACGATAACGCGCTGAAACTTTCCGGCGGCCAGCAGCAGAGGCTCTGCATAGCCAGATGTCTTGCCGTAGAGCCTGAAGTGATTCTTTTTGACGAGCCGTGCGCCAGCCTTGACCCGATTTCAACAAGTAAAACCGAAGATCTTATTTTGGAGTTGAAAAAACAATATACTATAGCCATAGTAACCCACAATATGCAGCAGGCCGCGAG
>WQUP01000263.1 GCA_009782015.1 Endomicrobiia bacterium
ATGACATGGCGGGGCATGGGTTTTTGGAGAAACCCAAAGGTTTTGTATTTTGCCGTTGCTAAACTTCCAAACTTCTAATCATCTAAACTTCCGCCTTTAGATTAACCTATGCGCAGCACATACTCGATAAACAGTATGAAAGCTGCGCCGACAAAAAGCATTACCGGGGCTTTTCTGTTTTTGCATTTGTGGGTTTCGGGGATGAGGTCTGAGGCGGCTAGAAAAATGAACGAGCCTGCGGTTGCGCCCAGCAGCGCGCCTAGTATTTCCGGCGACACGTTTCTGAATAGAAATATTCCCAAAAGAGTCCCGAGAGGCGTAAACAATGCCGTCATCATGGAAAAGTTTAATATTTTTTTGCGCGAAGCGCCGCTGTGCAGCAAAATGCCGGATATAGTTATTCCGTCGGGAAGTTTGTGAAGTATTACGGCCAGAGTCATAAAAACGCCTGTACCCGAGCCTGCTTCAAAGCCTACGGCCATTATAAGCCCGTCAAGAAGAGAATGAAACGAAAGACCTATAACGGAAGCAGTATGAGCCGGGGAATGCGTTTCGCATTCGTCGTCATCGTGCGAAGGATGAAATAAGACTATAAACTGCAGGAAAAACATCGCGAGAAAACCTATCAAAACATAAAATACCGCGTGAGGATTTGCAGCGATCCCTTCGGGTATCAGATGCGTAAAAGCTATGGCAAGCATCACGCCTGCGGCAAAATTTATTACAAGAATAGAGTTTCTTTCGGACCACTCGTGAAATTTCAAAACAAGCCCGGCCCCAAGCATCGCCGCGGACGCGGCTATAAGCGAATAGATTATTTCCATACGGTTCTCCGTAAATAAAATTTAGGAGTATTATACAAAAAGCAGAGTGAAGAGTGGAGAGCGAAAAGACAGAGTGAAGAGTGAGGAGTGGAGAGTGAAGATACGGCAAAGACAACGCCGTTGCAGTATCTTCACTCTCCACTCCTCACTCTTCACTCTTCCGTTAAACCGTATATCTCAAGCCCAGATAAAAATCGATGGCGCTCATGGATAGGTATTCGCTGCGGTACTCGGTCATTGAGCCGAGGTACCATATCTTCATGCCTGCGTCCAAATTCAAATGTTTTGTCAGGGTATGGCTCACGCCGAAATCAAAAGAAAGAGAAAACATGTCTTTCTCGGAATTTTTTGCGCGCGGCAAATCGTTTTTTACATGCGTCGCGCCAAAACCTATACCGCCGTAAACCGTGAGGGAGTTTATTGCAGGCGAAGATTCATACAGAAAGTTGACCATATAAGAACGGAACGACTGGCTTATCGGCGGGAAATATCCGAAAGTTTGGCTGACTTTGGTTCTCTGCGAATACTCAAGCTCCATTCTGAAATTGGCGAGTTTTACGCCCAATGAAGCCAACCCCGTAAAAGCTATATCGCTGCTGTCGTCGGAAAAGCTGTAATAATCTCCTGTCCAAGAGTCGTAGTAACCGCCAAGATCAAAACTCGCCAAGACTCCGGAAAACGCGCCTTTTAACGCAAAGTACGGCCTTGCCGAAATATTTTGGCTCTGAGCCGCTGCCGGCTGAGCAGCTCTTGGCTGAACAGCCCTTGGCTGAGGCAGCTGCTGTTGCGGGCTGTAACCTTGATCATCCCGATAGTACTGACCCTGATCTTCATATATGTATTGATCGTAATATTGGTCAAAACCAAAGTCGGAGTTCTCCTGCTGCTCCTGAGCAAAAGCCGGAGACACGAACGCCGCAAACAATAAAAATAAAAAGATTGTTTTTTTAATCATTTCAAACTCCGTGCGAATATTATAATGTAAAAACGCATTTGCGGCATCCGTTATTGCGAAACGGATGAAATGGCAGATAAAATAGATGCGGCAGTGAAGTGCCTTTTTATCTATTAACTATTAACTGCCGTTTGCAATATGGTAAAATATGCGCATGAACATAAACGTTTCCAACATCAAAATATCTTATGAAGACGTATTGCAGAGGCTCGGCTATCTGAAAACGTCGGAACGTCCGGACCAAAAGCTTGAAACCGAGATAAAAGAATGCATTGAAACCGCCCAAAAGCTTATTGCGCCAAAGGCGGTAATCGCTTTTGAGAATATAACCGTGTCCGGCAGCATTGTTGCTTTTGAGAACGGATATAAAATAGAAAGTTCGCAGGTTGCCAAGCTTTTAAAAGATTGTTTTAAGGCATACGGGGTTGCCGTGACAATAGGTCCCGCGCTTGAAAAGAAGCGGAATGAGTTTATAGCGCAGAAAGAAACTTTTAAAGCCGTTATTTTGGACGCGGCCGGCGCTGTCGCTGCTGAAGAAGCGGTATCAACGGCTAACAAGCAGATAACAGAGTTTGAGCGGACGCATAATAATAAAACATCAAAGAGGTTTTCGGCAGGTTACGGAGACTGGCTGCTTGCGAAGCAGAAAGAGTTTTTAGAGTGGCTCGGCGCCGCCAACATCGGCATACGCCTTAACAATTCTTTCCAAATGCAGCCGGAAAAGTCCGTTTCTGCCGTTATCGGCGTTAAAGTTGTCATTGCGAGCCCTGAAAGGGCGCGGCAATCTAGAACATAATGATGTCGTTTATGTTAGCTTTCTGGATTGCTTCGTCAGAACTTTGTTCTTCCTCGCAATGACGTCAAGTATAGTCATTATTGTATAAAGGATTAAATGATGGACAAACAACACTTTCTTGATTTACTAAAGAGCCGCGTTTTAATAATGGACGGCGCGACCGGAACCCAGCTTCAGAAAAAGAAGTATCTTGACGATGTTGAAATACCCGAAGAACTGAATATAAAGTTTCCGGAGAGGATTTCGGAGATTTACAAGTCTTATGCAGATGCCGGCTCTGACATTATTCTCGCCAACACTTTCGGCGCAAACCCTATCCGCCTTAAACAGCACAATCTTCTGGATAAAGCCGACGACATAATAAGAGAAGGCATTGCCCTCATAAGAAAAGCCGGCAAGGCCGGCTGCATAGCCGCGGGAGACATATCATCGCTAGGCGAATACGTACAGCCTTTGGGACAGCTTTCTTTTGACGATGCTTACGAAGCGTTTTCTTTTCAGGTAGCCTTGCTGCAAAAATACGGGGCGGACATTATCGTCATAGAGACAATGACGGAAATAAAAGAGCTAAAAGCCGCGATACTTGCCGCAAAAGACAACTTTAACGGAGCAATTATTGCCCAGATGACTTTTACGCAGGACGGGATGACAGTAACCGGCACTGACATAAAAAGTTTTCTTGCAATGGCTGAAAGTCTCGGCGTTGACGCTGTCGGCCTCAACTGTTCCGTCGGCGCAAAAGATTTAGCGCGTATGGCAAAAACTCTTTGCGCAAGCACAAATCTCCCGGTCTCATTTAAGCCAAACGCCGGCATGCCGGTACTAATAAACCGCGAAACGCGGTTTCCGGGAACGGTTGAAGAGTTTGTGGAATCAAGCCTTGAAGCTTACTCTTACGGCGTAAACATGTTCGGCGGATGCTGCGGGACGGATCCCGTCTTTATTAAGGCGTTAGCAACGGAATTAAAAAATAAAGCTCCGGTTGCACGCAATATAAAAAAGAGATTTTATCTCTCGTCAAGGACGAAGGCCTTTGATGTAAACGAGATGAAACGCCCGATAGTTATCGGCGAAAGAATAAATCCTACCGGAAGAAAGAAATTTCAGGAAGAACTTTTAAACGGAGCGTTCTCGCTTGTCAAGGACGAGGCGCGCGCTCAGGCCGCGGCAGGCGCAAATCTGCTTGACGTTAACATGGGCGTGCCCGGCGTTGACGAAGTAAACCTGCTTGCGCAGGCCGTAAACCAAATACAAGAAATAGTTTCAATTCCGCTTTGCATAGATTCGAGCAACCCTAAAGCTTTAGAAGAAGCCGTAAAAAACTGCGCAGGCAAACCGCTTATTAACTCCGTAAACGGCGAGGAAGCTAAGCTTGAAGCTATTTTGCCGATAGCGAAAAGATACGGCTGCGGGCTTATAGCTTTGACAACCGACGACGAAGGCATACCGAAAACAGCGGAACGCAGGCTTGCCATAGCAAAAAAAATTATAAAAAAAGCCGACGCCGTAGGCGTTAAAAGAGAAAACATTATTTTCGATTATCTTGTGCTTGCAGTAAGCTCGTCTCCGGAACAAACAGGCGAAACATTAAAAGCCATGCGCGAATCGAAAAAGCTGTACCCCGAATGCAAAACGCTTTTGGGCGTATCAAACATCTCGTTCGGCCTGCCGTCGCGCCAAACCGTCAACTCAACTTTTCTAAAAATGGCTCTTGAAGCCGGCTTAGATTTCGCAATAATCAACCCCCACGAATCCTGGGGGGTCTTCGACCCCCTTGCTAAACAGCTTCTGGAGAACAAAGATCCGGGCGCCGTTAAATACATGGAGGCGAACGCCTCCTTTAAGAAGCCTGCGGTAAAACAAGAGAGCGCAGCTCTCCCGCTCGCCAGACAGCTGTATTTTGCCGTCTTAAACGGCAACAAAGAGGCCGTCCCCGCCGTAGTCTCTCAAATAATAAATGGGGTCAATGACCCCAGGGGCAATGACCCCGGGGTCGAAGACCCCTTTAAGACGGTGAGCGACAATGTGTTGGAAGCGTTAAATCTTGTCGGCGAGAAGTTTGCGGCAAAAGAATTTTTCCTTCCGCAGATAATAATGTCTGCCGAAGCAGCCCAGGCGGCGTTTGCAATCGTAAAGAAAACTCTAAAAAAGGCATCGAACGATGCCGGGAAAGTTATAATCGCTACGGTTAAAGGCGACATGCACGACATAGGCAAAAATATTGTGGGCGCGGTTTTGGAAAGTTACGGCTTTGAAGTTATAGACATGGGCATAAACGTTGACGCGCGGGATATAATAGACAAGGCGCAGGAAATAAACCCGCTTGCAATAGGGCTTTCAGCCCTTATGACCACAACAATGCCGGAAATGGAAAAAGCGGTAAACTTGAGAAATGCCTTGGGCGTTAAAGCAAAAATAATAGTCGGCGGAGCCGCGGTAACCAAGAAGTTCGCCGACGAAATCGGCGCGGACTCTTATGCAAAAGACGCGATGGAAACGGCGAGGTACATAAAAGGCCTAACGGCAGAAGCTGAGAAGTTGAGAAGCTGAGAAGTTGGGCAAAGACAAAGACTTTGCCGTTGCTCAGCTTCCCAGCTTCTCAGCTCTCTCAACTTCTAATTAACATGAAAAATCTTTCCGACGACCTAAAAATTAAAGTACTGCCCTGGCTTGTCACAATCGCCATGTTTATGCAGATGCTTGACGGCTCGGTATTAAATACCGCGCTGCCGGCTATTGCAAAAAGTTTCGGCGAAAACCCTCTGCAGATGCAGGCTGTCGTCATAGCGTACATGCTTTCCGTGGCTATTTTTCTGCCAATCTCCGGATGGCTTGCCGACAGGTTCGGCGTGCGGAAAATTTTTACTATTGCCGTGGCCGGTTTTACAATAGGCTCGCTTTTGTGCGCTTTATCGTCGTCGCTTACCCAGCTCACTTTGGCGCGAATAGTGCAGGGAATGGGCGGCGCGCTTCTTGTGCCTGTCGGAAGGCTTGCGGTATTGAGGGTTTACCCGAGAAGCCAGTTTGTAAAAGTTCTAAGTTTTATAGTTCTTCCGGCTTTGATAGGCCCTTTGATAGGTCCGACTGTCGGCGGCCTGCTTGTGCAGTACGCGACGTGGCACTGGATATTTTTAATCAACATTCCCATAGGCATAGCGTGCATTGCGGCGATATTCTTTTTTATGCCGATTATAAAAGCCGTGCACGTTCACAGCTTTGACTGGATAGGCTTTTTTTTATTCGATTCGGCGGTTCTGCTTCTTTTCATATTCTCCCTTCTTCATTCGAGATTGTACGTTTTGCTTATCGCGGTAATACTGATTTTGCTTTACTGCCTGCACGCGCTAAACAAAAAAAACGCTCTTTTCGACCTTAAAATGTTTAAGGTTAGAGGCTGCTCCGTGGGCACGGCCGGAAACTTTTTTGCGCGGCTGGGCGGAGGCTCGATGCCGTTTCTTGCGCCGCTTTTCCTGCAAACTGCTCTCGGATATAATCCCGCGCAGTCCGGACTTATGCTTTTGCCCATGGGCGTAACGGCGATTTTTGCGAAATCCATAGTAAATTCGGCGATAATAAAGCTGGGATACAGAAAGTTTCTGCTCATCAACACTTTTCTGCTGGGCAGCTTTATAATTATGCTGTCGCTTATAACGCCGTCCGCTCCGGTATATGCAATACTCGCCGTATTTTCGCTTTTTGGAATGTCAAACTCTTTGCAGTTTACCGCTATCAACACGCTTTCCCTGATAGATTTGCCCGACAACATGATAAGCGGCGGAAACGCCATGATGTCAGTGGTTATGCAGATTTCGATGGCCATGGGAGTGGCTTTGGGAGCATTTTTGCTCGCTTATATAGGAAGGTTTCAGATCGAGGCAAAAGGAGCCGTAAATATTTTGCAGACTTTTCACATAACATATATTATAATAGGCGCGGTATCGGCGCTGAGCATGCTTGTTTTCATTTTTGTACCGAAAGACGCGGGAACGGCAATACAAAAGAGTGAGGAGTGAAGAGTGGAGAGTGAAGATACGACAAAGGATTTTTGTCGTCATTGCGAGACGGCAAAGCCGTCGAAGCAATCCAGAGCAGTTGCCGTATCTTCACTCTCCACTCCTCACTCTTCACTCTGCCGTTGAAAGGAGCTTCGCATGAATAAAGCATTATTTTTGATTACTCTACTTATTTTTACAGGCCTTGTCTGCATTACGGGCTGTTTCGGGCCTAAATCGCCTGATGCGGTTACGCAGGAAACGTCCGGCGGATACAGAGTTACCGACGACGGCGAAAAAACGGCGGTGATAATAGCCGGAGCATACAATAATATAGAGATCGGCGAAATAAAAAATTTCAGGGAAAGAATCGAGTGGAGCGACGAGAAAAACAATCTCTACTCCATGGATTTCAGCGACGAAGGAAGCCCGATGTACATCAAAGGCAGGGGAAACATAATATACATAGCCGTAAAAGTGCGTCCGGGCTCGTATAAACTCAACGGTTTCAAGCTGCGCGCCTGGGATGCGGCCGGCTTTTATAATATAGACTTCGGGCAAAGATATTCCGCCGCTTTCAGCGTTGCCGGCGGGGACGTTGTTTTTGTCGGCATTTTAAGGACTTTGTTTGACAAATTTTCTTTTTCAAAATTCAACAATCCCGGAAGCAGCGATATAAAGTTGGCGGTTTATCTGGAAAACGGCAAAGACGACTTATATAAAATAAAAAACTTTTACAACCTGATAACCTCAAAAGAAGTAAAAACAAGCCTTATGTACTGGAACGACAAATATCCCGGCAGAACGGAAACGGTAACGGCAATGGTAAATGGTAAATGATAAATGGTTAATTATTGAGCGCGCTTTGCGCGCTCCGGCATTTACCATTGCCGTTACCTGTATTTTTCAAGGATGTCGCGCTTTTTCTTTTTCCTTAAGGTCATTAAGGACTTTAAGGACAGTAAGGTCATTAATGCCGTTAAATAATATTTGAGGCGAAGCCTCCCGAAGCGCTTATTTTTGCGGTTCTCCCCGAAATAGCCGTGAAAAACAAACGGGCGGATACCTTGTATCTCAGGGATAACTGCCTCATGCCCGAAATATTTTGCCGTATCAAGCGGCGCAAATTTCATCCCGTTAGCTTCAAAAATATGCTTATTTTTAACGCAGATAAACAAATCGTCGTTGTACACGCCTTTGTAAGCGGGCTCAAAAGGAATATTTATTTTTGACGGCAGCTCAAGCAGCCGCTTTGAGCGTATCGAAACCCCGTTGCCGACCCTGCAAATATTTCCGTTGATATCTTTAAAAGAAAGCAGCCTCGGCCACGGCGAACCGATATAATCATAATCCAGAAATTCGCTGCGCCACATATCCGGATTTATCACATATCCGTCGTGGTGAATTATGAGAACGAACTCCGTTCGGATATATTTGTGAAGCTCGTAAATCATCTTCCGGCTGAAATCGGTGAAGTTTTTATTTTTAGGCGTGGATTCGAAACGAATGTTTCCCGGCAGATAAAACGGCTTTTTATGGCTTATCAAAACCGCATTGCCGAACTCAACTTCCGCCATGCTGTATTTCATTGCCTGGACTGTTTCGTAAATGTGAGTGCATGCCAAAGCGGCAATGGTGACGTTTTTAAGTTTTAACATGTTTTTAGCGTTTGCCGGACGTTTTTGCCGAAACTTTGTTTATATACGCTATTCTTCCTTCGATGTTTTGGTTTACGAGATCGTACTGAAGCTCATATCCCGCCTTATTTTTTTCAAGAGCCGCTTTTGCGTTATATAAATATTTCAGCATGCCTTCCAAATCAGGCTCCCACTTTATCTTTAGAACCCAGCCCCAGACTTCCGCCAAACCTTTGTTTTCAAGCATCGCGTTTGTGACACTCTGAGGATTTCTCCATTCGTGCTTTCTGACAAAGCTGTTTACCGAAAAAAATGCAAACCACAGCCCGAGCGCCAGCGCCGCAAGCCCTTTTGCGTATGAAGTTTTTATTTTTGGAAACACGTAGTATTCGAGAAAAGCGAAAACGCCGAAAAAAACGCCTATGGAAGCAAAGTACATGTAGCGCAGGCTTATGAGCTCGGTCTTATACATCACAAACATTCCGGGGAACAAAAACGCGGCAAATATCGCAAGCGACAAAATTGACATTTTATTTTTAAAGTAAGCGAGAATGCACAAAGCGGCAAAGCCGTCCAAAAGGCCGATTTTTAAAAGATATTCCGCTCTGCCGGTCCAAAACGGGAACAGCGGCGGCGCGAAAACTATGTCGAAAAACGGCGGGACAAAAGAGTAAAACAAATATTGTCCGGCTAGATACGGAACTTTATATATCGAAGACCATCCGAAAAGTTTAAAAAATAAAATCATTCCGTTGTCAAAAACCGCAGACTGCGTCTCCTCTGCGTGCCGCAGGTGCGATATGTACAGATTTAACGCGGCAACAGCAATCGCCGCTATGGCAAATGGCAGCAGCCTGAAAAATATTTTTTTTATTGTCTTGTCATGCTGAACTTGTTTCAGCATCTTGCCTTTAAAAATAGAAACAGCAGATCCTGAAACGGGCCTGTCCCGTAAGGTCGTAATACGGGATTCAGGATGACGAATAACTTCGTAAACCAAAAATAGAACCGGAAGAACTATTATCGTTGGCCAGAAAAAGAGCCCTATGAAATACAAAATAAACGACAGCGCGATAAAATGTTTATCCTGATTGTGCTTGAGCCCCGCTGAATCTGCGAGCATATAGCACAAAAACGAAGAGAGCCCGAAAAACGCGGTAAAAAGGTGGCCTCGCGCGGCTATTTCGTTTACCGCGTTGCTGCCGACTGGAGCGACAGCAAAAAACAAGGCGGTCAAAAAGGCTATGCGGTATGATTTTGAAAGTTTTAATATGACGAGATAACACAAAATCACGTTAAACACGTGCAGTATGTCGCTTGCAAGATGCGAGACGTGCGGGTTAAAATACGAGACAATATTAAGCCAGTAATTTGCGAAATGTTTGAGAGGCACGTAAAAATGAAAAGAGTTTATGTCGGTAAAAATTTCCAAAGCGTCCGACACCGCCGGATTTACAAGTTTATTTGTGACGATCTCTTTGTAATCGTCGGTGTAGCTGAAAGAGTTTGAAAAGTTGCCGAAATACACTGTCGCGGTAACAGCCGCGAGAATAAATATGTGGATCAGAATTTTGTTGGTTTTGAGAAAGTTCATTTTATTAGTTAATAGTTAATAATGAATAGTGAATAGTTAACGACCGCCCTCACCCTGCCCTCTCCCTGACAAGTGAGAGGAAAAACTATTAATTATTCACTATTAGCTGCTGTTAGTGGCAGCATCCGCCGCCGCATTTGTGTTTTGATTTTGAAGGGCAGTAATCGCCGGTTCCGCAGGAATGGGCGGAGTTTGACGATGACGAAAAGCTTGAAAACTGCTTTGCGACATCGCCGCTTTTGCACGCCGGACATTCGGCTTTTTCTCCGCCGAGTATAAGCGTTTCAAACTTTGCATTGCATTTTTTGCATATAAATTCGAATATGGGCATTTTTTACCTCAATTAAAACGACAGAAGTTGAGAAGCTGAGAAGTTGGGCAACGGCAACGACAAAATCTTTGTCTTTGCTCAGCTTCTCAGCTGCCCAGCTTCTCAACTTCTAGTATTTATCTGCCTTGCTGGTTAAAACGTTTCCGTCCGTAATGGTCATGGCGGTAATTCCCGCTGCCTCTTGAATCTCCGCGTCTGTTGCCGCCGGAATCTTCGTGCCGGACGGCGCCGGCGCTTTCTTTTGCGGGTTCTACGGAAACTCTTTTGCCTTTTATGTTGCTGGAGTTTAGCGCGTTTATCACATTGTCGGCATGTTCGCTTGGAACTTCTACAAAAGAAAACGACTCCAAAATTTTTATGTTTCCGATGACATCTCCGGGAAGGCCGGTTTCGCCGGCTATGGCGCCGACAAAATCTCCGGCGCGAACGCCGTCTTTTTTGCCGATGCTTATAAAAAGCCTTGTCATTCCGCGGTCTCTTGCGCCGGTGTTTGAATAACCCGCGCTTTGCTGCTTGGCAAACACGTCTGCTTTCTCTTCCTGCTCACGCTTGTCTGCGTCAACGGCCATCTTTAAAAGGGCGGCAGCCACGTCAAGCGAAGTAACGTCGTCAGATATCAGAGATTCCGCCATTCTCACGTATTTCTCGTTATCTTTTTCGTCCTGCATCGCTTCTTTTACTTTTTCCATCAGCAATGCTGTTTTTATGTTTTCAACATCGGCTAGCGACGGGACGCTTATTCTTTTTATGTTGGCTTTTGTGTATCTTTGTATGTCGCGCAGTTTGTAAATATCTTTTCCGGCGACAAAGCTGTAAGCTTTTCCGGTTTTTCCGGCGCGGCCGGTTCTGCCTATTCTGTGCACGTAATCTTCGTCGTCTTTGGGAACGTCGAAGTTGAAAACCATCTCAACGTCGTCAACATCTATGCCTCTTGCGGCGACGTCCGTGGCTATCAAAAGCTCTATCGAGCCGCTTCTGAACTTTGCCATCACTCTGTCTCTCTGGGACTGGTTCATGTCGCCGTGTATGGCGTCAGCTGAATATCCGCGCGCCTGAAGCGATGCCGTAACTTCGTCCACGCGTTTTTTGGTGTTGCAGAAAACGAGAGAAAGCTGCGGGTCGTACATATCCAGGCATCTGGTAAGAGCTTCAAGCTTTTGGTGTTCGCGCACGTCAAAGTAAAACTGCTCTATGAGCGGCACCGTAAGTTTTTCGTTTACCACTTTTATAGTCTCGGGATGCTTTTGGTACTTTTTCGTAAGGAATAAAAATTCCTTCGGCATTGTGGCGGAAAAGAAAACGGTCTGCCTCTGCTCAGGAATGCTTTTTAAGATAAGCTCTATATCGTCGCGGAAACCCATGTCCAGCATTTCGTCAGCTTCGTCCAAAACTACCGTCGAGGCCTGATCGAGTTTTAAAGTCCTTCTTTCAAGATGGTCGATAACTCTTCCCGGCGTGCCTATGATTATCTGCGCGCCTTTTGAGAGAGCCATCATCTGCCTGTTTATCGGCTGTCCGCCGTAAACCGGAACAATGTTTAAGCCTTTTTTATATTTTGAAAGGAGCTTAAGCTCCTCGGCAACCTGTATGGCAAGCTCTCTTGTCGGACACAGAATAATGGCCTGCACGTTTTTATTTTTAGCGTCGATTTTTTCAAGAATGGGAATCCCGAACGCCGCGGTTTTTCCGGTGCCGGTCTGGGCCTGCCCGATAATGTCGGAGCCGCTCATCATCTTCGGTATGGCAAGCGTCTGTATGGGCGTAGCTTCTTCAAACCCCATGTCCTGTACTGCTTTTAAGATTTCGTTGGATAAGTTTAGTTCTGTGAATTTTAGTGTTTGCATAAGTTCCTTTTAATTAGTTAATAATTAATAGTGAATAGTTAATAGTTTTGGAGCGGCTTCGCCGCGATATTTAGTTCCGTTCGCCGTGAACTATTCACTATTAACTGTTAACTATTAACTGCTGTTTAAGTATTTTTTCCACTTCGTTCAAATCCGTGTCCGTTGCGGCGCAGCCGTCTTTTGTGAGCGGAACAAACTGTACAACCACATCTGCGTCTTCCGTCACTTTAAAAGCCTGTTCGCCTTCGTAGAAGCAGGCGATGCCGACTATGGCGCCGGGCTTTTGCTCGTTTATGATTTTTACTATAGCCCTGCCGCCTTTTAAAACGTACAATCCGCCGTAGCCGAGCTTTTTTACGAGCTTGCTTATGTCGCTCAGTTTGCAGCCGCCGCACTCCATACATATATAATGGCTGTCTTTTTCCACGGCTACGCATACCGCGGTATTGCGCATACAGTGCGGGGCAAACACAAGGCGCTTGTCAAAAGGGATTTTGGCGAAACTCTTCTGCTGGGCTTTGTTTTGTTTTTCCGTGTAGGCTTTATAGATTTGCAGTTTGCTCTTTCCGGGAAATTTACAAAGTTTCATAATGCGGCTATTATACCATTTTAAAAAAGGCTTGCGGTGGAATTTTTCCGCATCCTTTTTATGACCGATCAAAACTCTATTAAAGAGCTATTCTGTATCCGACGTTTATTCCCGCTTTACTGTATGTTTCGTCCGTCGTTAAGCCGCCGGATTTCTGCGAAAAGGCGTACGACAAAGCTTTTGTTGTTGCCCAACTTCTCAGCTTCCCAGCTGCTCAACTTCTGTTGTTTTGATTTCACACAATATATATGTATAATGAAATCAGCAATAAACTTTAAATTAGCAGCGTTTATAAAAACATGAAAAGACATTTTTTGTTTATTTTATCCTTGATGTTTCTTTCCGGTCTGTCGTATGCCGCAAGCGTTGAAAAAATCACCTGGGACGGTGTCGTAAGGCAGACAAACGAGTTCAACCCTTCCGTAAAAACCGCAAAATTCAAGCTTGACAACGCAAAACAGGCGTACAACCGCTCGCTTAGCGGATTTATGCCGGACGTTTCTTTAAATGCGGCCGCGGGACAGTCCGGCGGAGACTCCGGATTTTCCAGGAGCTACTCGTACGGATTAAGCGCGGGGCTTACCATATTTTCCGGTTTCAGCACATATAACGAAGTGAAGCAGCGTTCCACAGAGCTTGAATCTGCGCAGGTTACATACAACAGAGCCGTATCCGATGCGGCTTATAATGTGGAAACTCAATATATAAATCTCATGTGGGCATACGAAACGGTTGATATGCTCAAGCAGATACTTGAAAGAAGAAGCGAAAACAGGGACATGGTAAAACTTAAATACGATTCCGGAAACGTTGACCAGGGCTCTCTCAAGAGAGTCGAAGCCGATGTGGAACTTGCTTCGTTTAATCTCAAGCAGGCGCAAAGGTATATTGAAACCGCTTCGGCCGCTCTGCTTAACGCCATAGGAAGAAACGACGACATTATTTTAAATACCGATGAAAGGCTTGCTCTTAAAGAGAGAGAGCTGAGCAGGCCGGATTTCAATACGATTTTATCGACAATTCCGGAATTTTTGATTGCGCAGTACAGCGTAGACTCGTACAAAGCGCAGCTGGCAAAGACAAAATCGCAGTGGTGGCCGACGCTTAGCGCTTCCGGCTCGCTTTCGCGCCGCGGAAACGAATGGGCGCCGGATAACAATGCGTGGAGCGCGGGCCTGTCGCTGTCATACCCGCTGTTTAGCGGCGGAACCGCAATAGCGGACGTGAACACATCGTCAAACATGCTTAAAATCTCCGAAGAAAACATGAAAAACGTCATAAACTCGCTCAGAGCCTCGGCCGTATCTTACTACAACAACATGGCAAACTCCGTAGAAATAGTATCCGTAAGGGAGTTTTACCTTAACGCCTCCCGGCTTCAGGCTGAAATTTCTTCCAGAAAATACGTAAACGGCCTGGCTACTTACCAAGAGTGGTACCAGATAGAAAACGACTATATAAGTTCGCAAAGCTCATTTTTGGACAGCAAAAGAAGCGCCGCAGCGGCCAAAGTGCAGTGGTATAACTTTTTGGGGCAGGGGTTTGTGCAGCCGGGGAAATAACGGCAGTTAACAGTTAATAGTTAATAGTTAATAGTTAACGGCACTAAATATTGCGGCGAAGCCGCTCCAAAACTATTAACTATTAATTATTAACTATTAACTAATAACAGAGGTCCATATGAAAAAACTATTTATCATCTTAGGCGTTTTGATAATCGGCGGCATCGCCGCCTTTTTTATCTTCCGGCCGGCAAAGCCGGTTGTTGACAAGGAAACGCAGCTTCAAAAGCGCGATTTGCGCGTTGAATTCAGGGAGACCGGGCAGGTTACTCCGCGCAACAGGCTTGCAATCAAGCCGCCGTTTGCCGGAAGAATAGAGGAAGTTTTGGTGCAGGAAGGGGATCTTATAAAGAAAGGCGAGATTATCATCTGGATGAGCTCGAGCGAAAGAGCGGCCATGATCGACGCGGCAAGAGCAATGGGTGACAGCGAGTACAAGAGATGGCAGGAAATTTACAAGCCCACGCCGATAGTTGCCCCGATGAACGGCTTTATAATTCTCAGGCAAAACGAGCCCGGGCAGACCGTCACTTCGGCAGACGCGCCGCTTGTGATGGCGGACGACCTTATAATCGAGGCAAGCGTTGACGAGACGGATCTGCGCTACATAAAAATCGGCGATACGCTGAACATGTATCTTGACGCTTATCCCGACGACACTTTCCAGGGAAGAGTCGAGCATATAGCTTACGAATCGACGGTAGTCAGCAATGTGACGGTTTATACGATAAAAATACGTCCTTTAAAAAAGCCGAAAGTTTTCCGCGCAGGAATGACCGCCACCATAACCGTAACCGCGGAATCCAAAAAAGACGCAATGACTATTCCCAGTTCTTTCTTAACCGATAAAAACGGCAAAAAAACCGTAACCGTCCAAACCGGCAAAGGTGTTTTTGAAACAAGAAACGTCAAGACCGGAATGAGCGACGGAAGACATACGGAAATTCTTTCAGGCATCAATGAAAACGACACGGTCGTAATTCTTAAAACCGCAACCGCCGCAAAAGCCAAATCGTTTATGAGCAGACCGGCGCCGAGCAAAACGACAAGCGGCGGCAATACAGGCTCCGGTTCCGGCTCCGCCGGAAAGTAGTTGTTGTTTCTTCTCCCCTTGCGGGAGAAGGACTTGCGAAACAACAAGGTTGTGAAGCAAGAGGATGAGGGGTATGATGCAGGATTTCAATGAGCCCAAACACAGACCATATTCAACGAAGCTGAAAAGTCTTGCAAAAAGCAACAGACATAAACCAACCGATGCTGAACAGAAACTCTGGCGGCAGCTGAGAAACAAATATAAAGATTTAAAGTTTAGACGGCAGTTTTCAATAGACAATAAATATATTGCAGATTTTGTTTGCCTGGAAAAAAGATTGATAATCGAAATTGACGGCGGGCAGCACAATGAAAATGGACATGATAAGGAAAGGACGCGATATTTAGAAAATATCGGTTTTAAAGTTATTCGTTTTTGGAATAACGACGTTTTGAATAATATTCAAGTTTGTCTTGATGCTATTTACAGGGAACTGCATTATACCCCTCACCCGAACACGTTGTGTTCACCCTCTCCCGCAAGGGGCGAGGGAACGGCGCAAAAGACAGTAATTCCGGAAGGTTGGGGAAAGGCAACGAGAAATGAAAGTAATCGAATTAAAAGGCCTTAAAAAGACCTATTACCTTGAAAAAATAGACGTTCCGGTTCTGCACGGCATAGATTTGGAAGTCGAGCAGGGGGAATTTGTCGCCATTATGGGTCATTCCGGCAGCGGAAAGTCCACGCTTTTAAATATCATCGGGCTTTTGGATAAACCGAGTGAAGGCTCGTTTAAGCTGGCGGGCATAGAAGTTTCAAAGTATTCCGACGATGAGCTTGCTTCGCTTCGCAACCAGTATCTCGGCTTTATTTTTCAGCAGTTTCATCTGCTGCCCAAACTTACGGCTCTTGAAAATGTGCATCTGCCTGTCATATACTCAAATTCTAAAGACGAATCTCACCACGAAAATCCGGAAAAACTTTTAAAGCTTGTGGGACTTGAAGACAGAATGGACCACCGCCCCAACGAGCTTTCCGGCGGGCAGCAGCAGAGAGTCGCCGTTGCGCGTTCGCTTGTAAACAAGCCGCTCATAATATTTGCCGACGAGCCTACCGGCAACCTTGACACTAAATCAACCAAAGAAATAATAAAAATGCTCAGAGATTTAAACGATTCCGGCATAACCATAGTTATGGTTACTCACGAGCCGGATTTGACGGCTTACGCCACAAGAACCATAAAACTTCAGGACGGCGTCATAATCTCCGACGAAAAAACGCGGCCTGCGGATGCCGGCAAAGATAAACGCGGCGCGCAAGAGCTTAAGCATAAGGTATTTTCGGCGTCGCGCATAAAAGATTATTTTGCCGAGGCGTTAAGAGCTCTTGCCGGAAACAAGATGCGTTCCATTCTTTCTATTTTGGGAGTAATGATTGGCGTGGCAAGTCTTATAGCCATGCTTGCCGTGGGCACCGGTGCGCAGAAGGCGATACAGGATCAGGTTTCAAGCCTGGGCTCCAATCTTTTGACGGTCTCTCCGGGCGCAACTCAGAGAGGCGGAATATCGTCGGAAGCCGGCTCGAGAATGAGGCTTTATTACACCGACATAGCAGATCTTAAAAGGCGCGTTCCGGGAATTTCCGGCATTGCCGGCTACGCTTCGGGAAGAGTGCAGGCAGTGGCCAACGGCAAAAACTACAACACGCGCATGGACGGCGTATCGATCGACTACTTCAGCATACGCAACTCGTTTCCGTCAAGCGGCAGGGTATTTACTTCGCAGGAAGATACGGAAAAACAAAAACTTGTTCTCATCGGCGAAACGGTCAGGCAGAATCTTTTTCCCGACGGCCGCGACGTCATAGGCGAATACATAAAGATAAACCGTATAGATTTTCAAATTATAGGTATACTGCCGGTAAAAGGCTCAAGCGGATACAGAGATGAGGACGACAAAGTTGTTATTCCGCTCAACACCGCGCTCAACAGGGTATTCGGGACGGAAAACTTGAGCAACATGGACGTGCAGGTGAAAGACGGTGCGGATATGGGCGAAGTTTCAGACGCGATAATCAGCAGGCTTTTGATAACCCACAGGCAGACCGACAGAGAATCCGTGCGCGTGCGCAACATGGCGGAGATACAGGAAACTATGTCTTCGATGGCTAACGCATTTTCGCTGCTTTTGGGCTCGATAGCTTTTATAAGTTTGCTTGTCGGCGGCATAGGAATAATGAACATAATGTTCGTCTCTGTTTCCGAGAGAACAAAAGAGATAGGCCTGCGCAAAGCGATAGGCGCAAACAACGCCGACATACTTTTTCAGTTTATAATAGAATCCATATTTGTCTGCAGCGCGGGCGGATTAATAGGAATAGTCGCAGGCTCCGGCGGCGCGGTTTTAGTAAGCAAAATCGCCGGATGGACGACTTCCATAACTCCGTTTTCAGTAATTCTCGCCTTCTGCTTTTCCGCGCTTACCGGCCTTGTTTTCGGCGTATGGCCCGCAAGAAAAGCCTCGCTGTTGGATCCGATAGATGCTTTGAGACACGACTAAATAGAAGCTGAGAGGGCTGAGAAGTTGGGAGGCTGAGCAAAAACAAAAATTTTGTTGCCGTTGTTGTTGCTCAGCTTCTCAGCTGCCCAACTTCTCAACTTCTGGACTTTGCCGTTCTTTTTTGTTTAAATACACTCGTTGTTTTTATGAGTTCGTATATTTAAAAGGGGGGAGAAGTATTATGAAAAGTTTTACTGTTTTTGCGGTGCTTTGCGGTATGTCTTTGGCGGTTTTGAGCGGTTGCGCCGGCCTTGGCGCATTGGGCGACGAGAGCGACGGTTCAACGGGTGGCGTTACGGAAATGGCGGCGAGCACGGTAGGAGCGCTTGCGTCAAATTCTACAACGCTTGGAACAGTTATGTCTAAACTTAACAGCGATAACGCGCTTATAAGGCTGGGCGCGGTAAAAGCGGTCGCACAGATGGGCGCGTCCGGCGCGCAGGCTGTTCCGGCGCTGATTCCCATGCTTCAAAGCCCTGATGCAAATACCCGCGCAAACGCGGCTTTTGCTCTCGGCCAGATAGGCCCTAAAGCCAGCGCGGCTGTGCCTGATCTTGTAAAACTCATTACGGACAAAGACGAAAAAACGCAGAGAAACGCGGTTGAAGCCATAGCAAATATCGGCGGCGCAAACGTGCCCGCGCTTGTGATGCCGCTTCTTATAAACGTAAATCCGACCGTTCAGCAGTCAGCCATGCAGCTGCTCGGACAGTACGGAACCGCGTCAAAAGACGCGATCCCGACTTTAGTGCAGCTCGCTTCCGGCAACCAGAATTTGAGGCAGATGGCCTTGGACGCTTTGGTAAAAATAGGCCCGGATTCAATAGCCGCGCTTACGCCTTTACTTACTTCCGGCGACACTG
>WQUP01000264.1 GCA_009782015.1 Endomicrobiia bacterium
TCGTTACGGCATTTGCTTCTTCAAAATAGGCCTTAGTTTTTAGCGCTATTATTCTCGCAAGCGCGCTTTTCCCGGTGCCCGGAGGCCCGAAAAAAATTACGGAGCCCAGATTGTCGGCCTCAATCGAACGGCGCATGAGCTTATCGTCGCCGACTATGTTCTCCTGCCCCATAAAATCTTCAAAGCTCTGCGGCGCCATTCTGGCAGCCAAAGGCTTGTTTTTACCCGCCGCTGCGTTTGTTAAAAAATCTGTTTGAGCCACGCCAACCGCCCTTCAAACAAAAGATTGAAGAGTGAGGAGTGAAGAGTGAAGATACGACAACTGCTCTGGATTGCTTCGGGGACTTTGTTCCCTCGCAATGACTGCAAAAAAGTCTTTGCCGTATCTTCACTCTCCACTCTTCACTCTCCACTCTGCCGTAAAAAAAATGCCCCGCAGTGCCGTGTGCTCTAAGCGGTTTAAAGCCCTTTTATCAAGTGAGATACAGTGGCATGTGCCCGCGAGCATACGCTCGACTGCTGTTCTCCTAAAATGGACCTGTAGGATTAAACACGCTTAAAACATTCACCAACACTGCAGGGAAAACATTAAATATTTCAGTTAGGATATTCTGCTTCATCCAGCTTCTTGATGAGATCGTTGATTTTTCTCTCATAACTATCTGAAATATTGTCTTGTAACCGTTTTGTTTTCAGCAGATCCGCCGCAATTTTGACTGCGGTCAAAGCCGCTATTTTCTGAGTGTCGGGCACGTTAGAATTCTCTTCCTGCATTTTCTGCCATTCTTCGTTTACATAACTTACTATAGCCGAAAAACTCAACTCGTCGATTTCTTCTATGTTGAGTTCTATATCCCTTCCCATAATTCTCGCGCGCGTTGTAGTCATGATTAAACCTCAAACGAAAATGATTAATGGTTAATGATAAATGACAAATTAATGAGTGCGCCTTGCGCATATATATATAGTTGCGGCAAAGCCGCTCCGACATTAACCATTAACCATTTATCATTAATCATTGCCGTATCGTGTCTATTTTTTTTAGAATTCTTTCTATCTTTACGGCTGCGCTTTCGGCGTTTGCTTTCAGCGCGGCGTACTCGCCGATTTTTTTCCCGTTAATTTCGCTTTCTTTGCGTAAAAACTCCACTTCGGCTTTAAGCCTCAAATTTTCGTCATTGAGCTTTTTAAGCCTTTCGGCCGCTTTTTTGACTTTTAAAGATAAAATTTCGATATTTCCCATGCCTTTATTACCTGCAATATTTTATAAATTGCCTCAAAAATTGTCAAGCAAGCGCAAAATATAAAAAACAGTTAAAAAATAAACGATTTTTTGAAGCAAAAACATTAAACAAAAAGAAGATGCCTGGACACACGGTAAAGACAAAGACCGTTACCATGTATCCACGCATCTATGCATTCATGCATCGCCGTTAATGGCAGGTTTGACTTTTATGCCGCGACTATTTTATAAGTACGAGGCGTCGCATCGCCGTTTGATATTTTTATAACGGCTTTTGCTCCGCTTGTAACCGTTATCGTAACTGTTTGTCCCGATTGAGGAGTTATGGTAATACCCGAGCCGCTTACAATAGTCCAAACGAATTTAGTGTAATCATACTTATCCGGCGCCGAAAGACCCGTGTTCAAATCATTTACTACGGCGTTTGCGGTATAAGCAACTCCTGCGATCAGTTGAGTAGTCTCAAAACCTGCGCCGTCCGGATCAGCTATACCCATCACAGATCCTCCGCTCCAAGACGCCATCCGTACGTAATATGCGGGATTATAAGGTATTACATTGACAGTAACGTATTTAACAGGGTTTCCCATGTAATCGGCTTTAATTTGTCCATTCACGGTATTTGTTACGGTTGAACTTGCATAAAAAACAGTTGCCGTACCGGAAGAAGGGCTGAACCAGCCGAAATCAGTATTGGTCGGGCTAACCACCGACCAAATAACTGCCGGAGAACTGACAACCACTCCGTTATTTTTCACCGTGGCCGTAAACGCAATTGTTCCGCCGGGAAACACATCCGTTGGAGCTGAAGGATTGACATCCATCGTTATCGCGCTGTTGCTATTGACCGGTTTACTGCTGTTGCTGCTGCCTGACGAACACGCCCCCAAAACAAACGCAAAACAAGCCGAAAACATTACAGCCAAAACAATTTTTTTCATACTTTCCCCCCTTTTTATTTACCGCATACTCCAAAGTACATGATAATCGTAAACTGGTATCTCTAAAAACCGCATTGTCATTCCAGCCGCCGTGCGACGAATAAGTCGCACAGGTCTGGCGGCGGGCGCGAGGGCACAATGTGCCTGTGAGCGCCCCATCCTTATTTTTCCGGAATCTGCCGTGAAAATTTTACCGGCGACAAGAAAACTGCAGATCCCGGACATAGACACTCCGGGATGACAAACTTGTGGATTTTTAGAGAAATCCAATTTACTACAAAAATAAAAAAACCGCGTATCAGGAACAAAGTTCCTATAAGGAACAAAGTTCCCAAGATATAGCGGTCTTTTAAAAATTCTATTCCGTCCGATTTTTTTAAAACGTGTTTAAAGGAGAGATACTGTGCTGTGCTGTGCTGTGCTGTGCTGTGCTGTGCTGTGCTGTGCTGTGCTGTGCTGTGCTGTGCTGTGGAGACCTTGTCTCCTGTGCTGTGGGGACATTGTCCCCTGTGCTGAAACTGGCATTTTATTTTCCCCTTGCTTCAGTTTCGCAAATTCTAGCTTATTTGTTTTTTCGTTTCAAGCACACATGTGTGCAAGTATTTCCTGATTTTAAAGAACCAATTCCGAAAATATAAACTTACTACAAAAGAAAGAGGGCGAAACCTAAGCAATTCAGCAAAGGTTGCGCCCTCCGTGACCAGAGTATAGTAAAGTTACCTATCTAAGTCAAGAAGTTTGCTGTCTTTTGTGATAACCAACAATCTCTTACAAATTTTAACAATAGCAAATCTTTGTTTTAATTCAGATATTGCCTTATCGTTATGCATTTTGATTCTGCGTAAATCAAATATGACATTCTTGGACTGATACAAAGCCTTTCTGAAAGCGTGCTGTATAGTATG
>WQUP01000265.1 GCA_009782015.1 Endomicrobiia bacterium
AATTGACAGGTTTTCGCTCCGCGAAAACTCATTCACTCCACACTTCACACTCCAAACTCCAAACTTTTATAAAACTAAAATCGTTACCAATAACACGAGCGTTATAACGGCGCACAGCCTGACGAAAACATCGCCTTGCCGCGTATAAAACGTGATAAAGTCGTTTTGGAGAAATTCGCCGGCGAGCATGCCGCTTTTATACGACGAAAGGCTTGATACTATGCGGCCGGACGCCTCTATTATTCCCGACACTCCGGAGTTTGCGGAGACAAGCATTGCTTTCCTGTTCTCTACGGCTCTGAAGATGTTCATCATAAAGTGCTGATAGGGCGCGGCCGTATCGAAAAACCATGCGTCGTTGGTGTGGTTTGTCAAAACTTTTGCGCCGGACAAAACGAAACGCCTTGAGATATCCGGAAAAAAGTTTTCCGAGCATAATGTCGCTCCGGCATATATTCTGCCGTCGGTGAAAACGCGCGTATCCGTGCCTCTTGTAAAATTTCCAAGCATGTTTAAAACGCCGAAAAATCTGCTGAGTTCTTTTTGAAAAGGCACAAACTCTCCGAAAGGCACAAGATGATTCTTTTTATGGAGCGAAACGTATCCGCCGCCTTTGAAAGCAAAAACAGCGTTGTAAAGCCTTCCGGTACCGTCAGTATAAGGAGCTCCGAGTATGTTAAAACCGCCGGCAATCCCGGTAAACCTAACAGCCGATTTATAGCTCTGTTTGTCGTAAGGAAGAAATCCGGGAAGAGCCGTTTCCGGCCATACCGTAAGATCGGCTTTCTTCTCCGCAGCTTCAAGCGCAAGATTTTCAAGGCCGAACAAAATTTCGTCTTTAAACGACTGATCCCATTTTTTATATTGATCGACATTCGGCTGAACTACCGCGGCTTTAAACGTTTCGTCTCCGAAAAATTTAAACTTATCCAATCTAAAAGCTCCGAAAACCGCGACAACGAAAATGACTGTCAATGCCGTGTAAAGATATTTGTTGCCTTTCTTATCTGTAAGCCAAAAATAGAACAGCATATTGCAAAAAATTATTATAAAAGAAACTCCATATACTCCGGTAAATTCCGCAATCTGTATAATCTCGGTGAATTTGTACTGGGAGTATCCTGCAAGCATCCACGGAAATCCCGTAAGGAAGTATGTCCTGACGTATTCAAGAAGCGCCCATGCGCATGCCGCGAAAAGAGCAAGCAAAAAAGGATAGGCAAAATATTTCTTAGAAATGCTGACGAAAAATGACCATGCCCCCCAGTACAGCGCCAGATAAGCCCACAAAACAAAAGCCGCCGCAAAAGCCTGAACATAAGAGCCGGTATTGAACTGAAGCATCGGCACCAGCCAGTACAAGCCGGCCGCATTGAAAACAAATCCCGCAACAAGTCCGTACAAAAGCGAAACTTTCGGAGACGATCTCATTACGGCAAACATAAGAGGAATAAAAGCCGCCCAAATCAAAACAAATAAGCCGGCCTTTGGAAAAGCCAGCACGGCAAGCAAACCGGTCAATATTGAGAAGATAATGTTTTTGTGTATCTGTTTTAAAACCATAATTTTTTAAGTAATAAGTAACAAGTAATAAGTAATAAGTGTACGGCAACGGCAACAGAGTTTCTTGTCTTTTACTTATTACTTATTACTTTTTACTTGTTACTTGCCTTACCGTTCTCTGTCGTAAAATGACTGCCGCGCAAAACAATACGAAAAGAATGCAGAGTTTCATAAAAACGTCACCGTAACGCATATAAAATGTGATGTAGTCGTTTTGTCTGAACACTCCGGTTAATATAGCGCGCTCATATACCTTTGTCGAAGCTAGTATTGTTCCGGAAGCGTCTATAATCGCAGAAACGCCTGTGTCTGCCGCAACCAGCACGGCCTTGCGGCTTTCTATAGCCCTGAAAATATTTACGCAAAAATGTTTATGCGGAGCCGATGAATCCATGAACCACGCGTCATTTATGTGATTTGTCAAAACCTTAGCTCCTGAAAAAACAAAACGCCTTACGATGTCAGGGAAAAAATTTTCGGAGCAGATCAAAGGCCCGGCAAAAATCTCTCCGTCCGTAAATACGTTCGTATCTGTACCCCTGGTTATATCGTCGTTTATATTCGGAACGCCCAAAAGCTTTGAAAATTCTTCCCCGAAAGGCATATACTCGCCGAAAGGCACAAGGTGGTTTTTCGAATGCATGGCAACGTAACCGCCTTTCCCGTTGAAATAAAAAACGGCATTGAACAATCTCCCGTCGCCGCCGAGATACGGCGCTCCCAGCATATTAAAACCGCCGGCCTCTTTGGCTATTTTGTCCGCGAAAACGTAAGAATCAAAGTCCGCAGGGATAAGATTTATTATTTCGCTTTCCGACCATACGTTGATGTCCGCCTTTATATCGTGCAGTTTAGACGCAAAATCTTCAAGGCCCGACAACATCTCGTTTCTGTAGGAATTGTCAAGCTTCTTATACTGTTCTACATTGGACTGCATGATTGCGGCGGAAAATTCCCTGCCGCCGAAATTTTTAAATTTTGCGCTTCTGCTGGCACCGAAGGCAAAAGCTGCGATAAACGCTGCCGCGGCGACAACAAAATAAGCTTTCTTTTTCTTAACGATGCCAAAATATAAAAGGCCGTTTACAAACATTATGAGAAAAGAAACCCCGTAAACTCCGGTAAATTCGGCAATTTGTATTATCTGCGTAAAACGATACTGGCTGTACCCGGCTATAAGCCACGGCCAGCCGGTTAAAATATTTGCCCTTACATACTCAACAATCACCCATAAACATGAAGATACGATTATGAAAATCCACGTATTGCTAAAATATTTTGCGGCTATAGATGAAAGCCATCCCCATATGCCCCAGTAAACCGCAAAATATGCGCAAAAACACATATAACAAATCACAGATATAATGTACCTGTCCGTAAAAAGATAAACCGTGTCTATAAGCCAAAAATTTGCCTGCATGTTAAAAACATATCCGGCAATAAAAGCATACATAAGCGACCCAAGAGGCTTTGTCCTGAAAAGAAGAAAAAAGAAAGGTATGAAGCCTATCCAAATCAAAAAAAA
>WQUP01000266.1 GCA_009782015.1 Endomicrobiia bacterium
CACGGTTTTTTGTTTATGGAATCCGATTTAAGAGGTTATTATTACGTTAATACGGACTGGTATAAAAAAGCTATGCTCGAGCGCTGGAGAAAGGATTATACGGCGGACAGCAAAAAAGCTGAAAAGCTTTTTGATTTTGGAGAAGGCGGGAAGTACACGGCAGACAACTACAAAGCGTTAGAAAAAGAATTTGCCGAAACCGTTCTCACCAAACAAGAGGCTGATTTTGTCGCAAAAATAGATTCCAAAATTGCGCAGTTGAAACAGGCGGATTATATAGAAAAAGACGGACGCGTCTATGCAAACGCCGCAAATGTCGTCAATTATTTTAAATATAAAAATCTTTCGCCGGAATTTTTGCAAAAATTAAGCGAAAACAACGCGGTAATAGTTCCGGAAGAAAAATACGAACAGCTGTTTTATATATATGACAAAAATAATTACGCGCAGATTCCAAGCTTTATAACTACGGATATTATGCTTCAGGCTTTCCACATGTATTTCGCGTACTCCATAAAAGCTCTCGAAATAGAAAAATTTATTCCCGCTTTGGAGAAACTCGCTTTTACGATGCACGGCAAATCGATGCTTGCGGCGAACTCCTCCGAAGGCGATTTGAAAGAGGCGTCTTTATACAACGCGGCTTTTTACGCGGTAGCGTATTATCTATTGACCGGAAACAAAGTTGAAATTGTGCAAGAATATAAAAGTTTTTTTGAAGATCATATAGCGAAAATAGAAGCCCAGGTTGACGATGGTAATATTGCGTACAGCCAGTTTAAGCCGCGCGGCTATTATGCAACCAGCGAAAAACGTTCCCGCTATTTTAAAGCTATGCAATGGTTTCAGCTTATGCCGTATTCAAGCGCAAATGAAGATCAATTTCAAGCTGCCGTTGTAACTGCCGCGCTTCTTAACAGCGCTTCAGCGGAAACAGGAGAAACTCTGCTCGGTTTGTATAAATCTGTTTTAGAACCCACAACGTTTCTTGTGGGAGAACCTGACAACATGTCGATTATGGACATCGCATCCTTCTTGCAAAAAGAAAAAATAAACGATGCCGCAGCGGCATTAAAACAAGAAAACTTTGCCAAAATAAAAAAATATTTGTCCGATTTTGCGCAGACAAAAGGCAAAATTGAAGCCATGGACGCCGGCGCGATAAATTTTATGCCGGCGCGTTACCTTGTGGATAACGACATCATGCAGAATATGGTTGACATGGATAACCCGGGGCCAAGGGTGTTTCCAAAAGGGTTGGACGTTTTTGCCGCTTTCGGTTCCGATACCGCTTTAGACGTGCTTCTCAATACCTATGAAGAAGATAAAAAGTGGGCAGACTATATGCCGAGAATGCAAAAATTAAGGGACAGGTTTAAAAATTATTCCGATTGGAACGTTTCGGTTTATAATAAGTGGATAGAAAGCCTGCTTGCGCTTCAACGCGCGCATAAATCGTATCCGGCTTTTATGCAGCTTCCGGCTTGGGATATAAAAAATCTCAACACTTCGCTTGCCTCATGGGCTGAGCTGAAACACGATACCGTGCTGTACGCGAAGCAGCCGATAGCGGCTGAGGGCGGAGAAGGCGGAGAGGATATACCGCCGCCGCCTGATCCGTATACCGTCGGATACGTAGAGCCGAATGTGCAGTTTTGGAATAAATTGGACGAACTTTTAACTCTGAATAAGAAAATGCTTTCAGACAATAATGTCATGACTGCCGATTTGGAAAGCAAGATTAATAGGCTTCAGGAAATGGTGCAATTTTTGCTTAACGTAAGTAAAAAAGAACTAAAGAAAGAGAATTTGACGCGCGAAGAGTACGATAAAATTAAATCGCTTGGAGTTTGGGTTGAGGGTTTTACGTATTCCGTGCTGAGCGACCCTGAAAATTCAGCCGGAGATATGGAAGACCGCGATAATGCATGGCGGGACAATTCTGTTGCCGTGGTTACTGACGTTTTTACAAGAACGGCAAGCGGCGTTCTGCACGAAGGTACCGGTTATGCCGACACCATTTACGTAATAGTGGAAATTGACGGAAATTTATATCTTACCAGAGGCGCGGTATTGAGCTACTATGAATTTGCTATGCCTGCAAATACCCGTTTAACCGACGAAGAATGGCGCAAAATGCTTGAAACGGGCAAAACTCCCCAAAAGCCTGTCTGGACAGATAAAATTACGCTCAAATCCGGCGGGCCTCAAATCAATGAAAAAATATTTTACAGCATGCTTTACGATTCTGATTAGGCTGAGCGTTATTTGTATTGTTTTAAGCGGCATATTTGCGCAATGCGCGTATTGCGAAGACAAGCTCAGCGTATGTTTTGCCGGAGATTTGATGCTCGACAGGGGCGTGCGCAGGCAAATCGAAGCCAAAGACGTTGACGCATTGTTTGCAGACGTGTCCGGCGTATTCGCAAAATACGACGCCGTCGTCGTAAATCTGGAATGTCCCGTAACAAAAATAACCAATCCCGCGAAAAAACAATATGTTTTCAGAGCTGACCCGGAATGGATTGCCGCGTTAAAAAAAGCCGGAATCACGCACGCGGCTCTTGCTAATAATCACTCCGCGGACCAAGGCGCAGCCGGGCTTGAAGACACCGTAAAAAATCTTAAATCCGGCGGTATAGTTCCTGTGGGCGCGGGAAACTCTGCCGGCGCGGGTTCGGCCCCTGTTTTTATAAAAAAAGGCAAAATAAAAATCGCTTTATTAGATTCCATGCCGCAATTTGCCGCTGCCGCGAGTACATATACGGTATGCCGCAGTTCCATAGATGACCTTTGCTTGCAGATTAAAGAAATAAAAACAAAAGACAATGAATGCAAAATAGCCGTCATTTTGCATTGGGGCGCCGAATATGCGATGTTCCCGTCAGTCGGCCAGCGCAAACAGGCCTATAAGCTGATAGACGCCGGAGCTGATGTCGTCATAGGCCATCATCCGCATGTCATTCAGGAGCCCGAAATATACAGCGGCAAATATATTTTCTACAGTCTCGGCAACTTCATTTTCGACGGCGGCGGATACGGCTCTGACAAAGGCCTTCTTGCCGGCGTAATTTTTACGCAAGGAAGCATCGAAGTTCAAAAATACTATTTCGATATAAAACATTGCGTCCCGCGGTTGACGGAAAATAAATAAAACGTATAATATATGAATTACGGCGCTATAAGCGCTAAAAAGGAAACTCATTTTATGGACAAAAAATACATCAACGTCGGACTTATAGGTTACGGGACTGTCGGCAAGGGCGTGGTTAAAATTTTGGAAGAGAACAAGAAAATAGCTTTGCGCAAAGTCGGAAAGCCGATAAAAGTTAAATCTATCTGCGACTTGTACCCGATAGACAGGCCGGAGCTGTATGTTAAAAAGTTTAGAGATATAATAAAAGATCCCGAAATAGATTTGGTTGTGGAGCTTATCGGCGGGTATGAGCCGGCTAGAACTATAATTATTGAAGCGCTTAAAGCCGGAAAAAATGTTGTCACGGCGAACAAAGCGGTGCTTGCAAAGTACTGGGATCAGATTTTTACAACGGCGCAGGAATATCAGAAATCGATTTATTACGAAGCTTCCGTCGGCGGCGTGATTCCGGTTGTTCAGGGATTAAGCGAAGGCTTAGCTTCCGAAGAAATTCTTGAGATAAAAGGAATACTCAACGGCACCACGAATTTTATTTTGAGCGAGATGACAAAAAACGGCGTTGAATACGGCGAAGCTCTTAAAGGCGCGCAGAAAGCCGGCTTTGCGGAAGCTGATCCGTCTTTTGACGTCAACGGCATAGATACCGCAAACAAACTTGCGATACTTGCCTCGCTTGCGTGGGGCGGCTGGGTGAAAGTAAAAGACATCGCCGTAAAAGGTATCGCTGATTTGGATATTGACGACGTCATGATATCAAAAGAGTTCGGCTACGATATAAAACTTATCGGCTCGGCGCAGAAAACCAAAAACGGCATAGATTTGTCGGTGCAGCCCTGCCTTGTAAACCACGAAAATGTTTTTGCGACTGTCGAAAACGAGTACAACGCCGTAATGATTAAAGGCAAAGCTTCCGGCGACGTTTTATTCTACGGCAAAGGCGCGGGACAGCTGCCTGCGGCAAGCGCGGTTGTTTCCGACATCATAAACCTCTCAAAATTCATAGTCACAAATACCGCCGGCATAGTGCCGGATGTGGTTTACAACAGAAAAACCAGATTAAAAATTCTTCCGTCAGGAAAGAGCAAAGCGCCGTACTATCTGCGTTTCAGCGTAGTGGATAAGCCAGGCGTTCTTTCAAAGATATCGGGAATTCTAGGCAAGTACAAAGTCTCCATAGCCAGCCTTTCTCAGCCTGATATGAACGAAGACGGCATAACGCAGATAGTCGTGACAACGCACGAAACCAGCAGGGGAAACCTCGAGAAAGCGTTAAAGCAGATTGACGCGACAAAATCTATCGTGAAATCCAAGACGGTGAAAATCAAAATAGAAATGTAGAACGGCAGAGGGTTAGAAGTTTGGAAGCTTAGAGGATTGGCAACGGCTGCAAAAACTGATAGATTACATGAGTCCGGATGTGTTATATGTCCCAATATACAAACGAGCGGCAGCGTATAAATTACGCTGCCGTTTTTTAATCCCAATGATGCGATTTTGGTAAATTGTTTTACAAGATGCATATTATTTTGTCAAAAGCCATTTTACGGACTGCCATATCTTGTTTATATTTTTAACTGTAAGCGAACATTCCATTACAGCGCCCGATTATCATGCTATTTTGGTATAATATTCTACAAATCATTGATAAAAAAGCAGGTAACTTTATGTCAGAATTCGTTCATCTTCATAATCATACCGAATACTCCCTATTGGACGGCGCAGCAAGGCTCACTGACGATAAGGGGAAACCCGGCGAGCTTTTTAAGCTTATGTCCGAATACAAAATGCCGGCGCTTGCCATTACCGATCACGGCAACATGTACGGCGCAATGGAGTTTTACTGGGCTGCCAAAGAAAGCGGCATAAAGCCGATAATCGGCTGTGAAATATACGTCGCGCCCAACTCCCGTTTTGACAAAAGCGCCGAAAAAGTTTCGGAAGAAGGCGGCAACTACAACCATCTCACGCTTCTTGCCAAAGATTTTAAAGGCTACCAAAACCTCATGCACATAGTCAGCATTGGGTTTACAGAAGGTTTTTACTACAAACCGCGCGTGGACAAAGAAGTTTTGCGCAAATATTCCGACGGCATAATAGCCATGTCGGGCTGTCTTGCCGGCGAGGTTGCGTCCAACCTTTTAAAAGGCAGTTCTGAAAAAGCGGCGAAAGCCGCCGGCGATTATCAAGACATATTCGGGAAAGGCAATTTTTACATTGAGATAATGGACAACGGGCTTGAAGAGCAGCAAAAAATAATCCCGGGACTAATGGAGCTGTCGAAGAAAACCGGCATTCCGCTCGTTGCCACAAACGACTGCCACTTTTTGAGAAAAGAAGATTCCGAAATACACGATATCCTGCTTTGCATAGGCACAGGCAAAACGCTCACAGACGCAAAAAGAATGCGCTTTGATTCAGATTTATTCTTTTACCGCTCGCCGCAGGAAATGGCAAAAACGTTCTCGTACATTCCCGAGGCTTTAAAAAACACTTTGGAAATAGCCGAAAAAACAAATCTTGAAATAAAATCCGACCAGCTGCTTCTGCCGCAGTTTCCGATTCCCGCGGGTTTTAAAAGCGACTCGGAATATCTTGAAAAGCTCTGCCGCGACGGGCTTGCGCGCAGGTACGGAACCGTAAAACCCGAGCATGAAGAAAGGCTCAAACACGAGCTCGGCGTCATCAACAAAATGGGTTTTGCTTCATACTTTTTGATCGTCTCGGATTTCATAAAGTATGCAAAAGACAACGGCATACCGGTCGGCCCCGGCAGAGGTTCAGGCGCCGGCGCCATGGTCGCTTACACTTTGGGAATTACCGACATTTGTCCTCTCAAGTACGGCCTGCTTTTTGAAAGATTTTTAAATCCCGACAGGCGTTCGATGCCGGATTTGGATATAGATTTCGCGGATTTCGGCCGCGACCGCGTGATCGAATACGTGCGCAAAAAGTACGGCGAAGAAAAGTGCGCGCAGATTATAACGTTCGGCTCAATGCAGGCGCGCCTTGTGATAAAAGACGTTGCGCGCGTCATGGGTTTTACGCCGACGGAATCAAACAATATCGCAAAACTCATACCTTTTAACTCTAGCATCTCCGAGGCCTTGCAGTCCTCGCAGGATTTGGTAAGGCTCATGAAATCCGACGACAGAGTGGCAAAACTGATAGCCGCTTCACAGCGGCTGGAGGGCTTAAAAAGGCACACGGGCGTGCACGCAGCCGGCATGGTTATCGCAAACGAAGAGATCACAAAATACTCGCCTTTGTCAAAAGGCTCAAAAGACATAATCACCACGCAGTACGACGGCAACGTCTTGCCGCAGCTGGGCCTATTAAAAGTGGACTTCTTAGGCCTTCGCACGCTGACAATTATCGACGACACAGTCAAACTTATAAAGAAGGCGAAGCCTTCATTTGATTTAAATGCGATTTCGCTTGACGACAAAAAAACTTACGACCTATTATGCGAGGCAAAGACGCTTGGCGTCTTTCAGCTGGAAAGCAAAGGCATGCGCGACTTGATAAGAAAGCTCAAGCCCTCAACAATAGACGACATAATCGCTCTGATAGCTCTTTACCGCCCTGGCCCGATGGGCTCGGGGATGCTTGACGATTTTGTTTCCAGAAAACACGGAAGGACGAAAATCGTTTACGATCATCCGCTTCAGGAGCCTATACTCAACGACACTTACGGCGTAATTTTGTATCAGGAACAGGTCATGAAAATGGCCATCGCGCTTGCCGGTTTTACGCCGGGCGAAGCAGACGCGCTGCGTAAAGCCATGAGCAAAAAAATCCCGGAAGTTATCGAAAAACAGAGGGAGAAGTTTATAAACGGCGCAAAAGCAAACAACGTTGACAAAAAAATCGCGGACAAAATATACAATAATATAGTCGCGTTTGCCGGATACGGTTTTAACAAGTCGCATTCCGCGGCTTACGGTATAGTTTCTTACCAGACCGCGTATTTAAAAGCCAACTATCCGCTCGAGTACATCACTTCGCTTTTAAACTCGGAAATCGGACGCTCGGCGGTCAAAGATAACGAAGAAAGCAAGCTTGTAACATACCTGGAAGACGCAGGACTTTTCGGCATAAAGATTTTGCCGCCGGATATTCAGCGCTCTGACGGCAGATTTAAAACCGAAAACGGAAACATCCGTTTCGGATTATTGGCCGTCAAAAATGTCGGCGAAGGCGTTACCGAGTGTATAGAAAAAGTCCGCGGCGGCGCCAATGGCGCCTTTAAAGACTGGGACGAATTCTTGCAGCGCATAGATTTGAAATCCACAAACAAAAAAGCCTTAGAAAGCCTCACAAAAGCGGGGGTCTTCGACCCCTTTGGGAAAGATAAGCTTGAAATAAGAGCCGCGCTGATTGCAAGCATAGATTCGTCGGTTGACAAAGCCGCGAAAATCAAGCACGACAAAGAGTCGGCTCAGGGCTTTTTGTTCGATTCCGCAGAAACCATTAAAAGCGAAAAGACTTTATTAAAGGCAAAGCCTTTGGAAACGTTTGAAGCTTTGGATTTTGAAAAAGAAGTTTTGGGCTTTTATCTTTCAGGGCATCCTCTTACGCCGCGCAAAAGGGATCTGGTAGCCTACTCAAATTACAGGCTGGACAGCCTTCCGGTCCCGAAAGAAAACGTCGATATAAAAGACGCTCAGATAGTGCGCATTGCGGGCATGATAGCTTCGATAAAAAAGCTGATTTCAAAAGCCAAAAAAGAGCCGTACGCCAAATTTAAAGTCGAAGATCTCAGCGGCAGCGTTGAAGCTATTTTGTTCCCGAAATCTTACGAAAGATATGAGAGCTACCTTACGCCGAACAACGTGGTGGTAATAAAAGGCAGGCTCATGGGCTCGGAAGGCCAGGCCGAAATAATAGTCGAAGAGATGATGACAATCGACGAAGCAAAAAAGAAGTTCCAGCCCAACTGCGGCGAAGTGCATATAAAACTTTCCACCACGCGTTTTGACGATGACCTCAAAGACCAGCTTACAAAAGTGTTTAAAGACAACAAAGGCAAAGCCAAAGTATTTTTAGATTTAGAAGACCCTGTCAGCGGCAGCTTCAGCATAGAAACCGAATATCTTTCCGACTGCTCCGACACCTTTGTCGAGGAAGTCGAAAAAGCGATAGGCAGTTCGGAAGTTGTGGAATTGCATTACACCAACTAAAATGGAAGGGGGCGCTGCGTCCCCCAACCTCCGCCATACTTTTTGCAGACGTTCAAAAAGTATGCAAAAAAACTGCCGCAGATGCAGCCGCCGTGCGACGAATAAGGAGCACGTGCTTGGCGGCGGGCGCGAGACGGTGAGCGCACAATCCTTTTTATTTTTGCGGCAAATCCGGAACTGACACGCAGTGTCACCCTGAAAGGACAAAGGGACAATGTCCCAAGTCCTTGAAGGGTCTAGACCTCTAGATCCTTCGTTGAGGACAGAGTCCTCGCCTCAGGATGACACCTTTGGTGTCATTTTGCTCAAACAACCGGATTT
>WQUP01000267.1 GCA_009782015.1 Endomicrobiia bacterium
TTTTTTTGCTTACTTTTTGAACGCCTGCAAAAAGTAAGGCGGGCGGCAGTCCGAGGAATAACGAGGACGAGTCTGCCGCGGGCGCGAGATGTGAGCGCCCCGGGTCTGAACGCAGTGAAGACTTGGGAGGCGCAGCGCTCCCCAAACAATAAAATTAGTGGATTCCGGATTTCGCCGGAATGACACATCTGGAATAGGGATTTTTAGAGAGCCTCGATTGATTTACCGTATCTATTTTACATCCGTCGCGCTATCCGAAGATATTTTTACAACCGGAGAAAGTTTCAGGTTTTTTTGCGCAACCGCGCCTTCGCCGAGATAAAAAGTGATTACGGCGATAAAATCGCTGCTGTCAGGCACAAACAGCCAATTGCTTATTTTTTCTTTCGCGGGCTTTTTTGACTGAATATAAATGTCAACGGAACCGTCTTTATTTATTTTCGCGCCGGTATCATCGGAGATACTCGTATCTGAGATACCTGTTTTGCGGCCGTAAGGAGTTTCCAGCGGTTTGCCGGCGGAGTCATAAACGGAAAAGTTCCAAAAGACGGTTCCCTGAGGAAACGAATCTTTATCGAGATGAACTGTATATTTATTCGCGCCGTTGAGAGCGTTTCCGTCGGCGTCAGAAACGCATGATGCGGAAACCGCATTATCCGAAGAAGTTGCGCCTATTGCTTTAAAAGCGGAAACCGCGCGCCCGAGATAATCGGCGCCGTAAACTCTCTTGTCTTGAAAGTAACTCCAGCCGCCCGACAAATCTTTTTTCGCGGAAAGCTCGGTCAGGCGCTCTTTTGCCCATTGCGGAATATTTTTAAATTCGCTTTGCGTGCGTTCGTCAAAAACGCTTAAATCAAACTCTGCATCAGGATATATTTTTAAATAGCGCATTTTTTCCAAAAACTCCGAATCCGCCGCAGCCGGAGGATTTTCGGACATCAAAGCGCCGAGGAGATTAAAATATCCGGTAATATCCATTTTAAATACTTGCAAAACCGGCTCCGACATGTCCATGGTTTCGTCAACTTTCACGTCGGGCAAGGCGTACGATTCATCATCTATGCGGCTCAGCGCAACAAGCCTGAATCTGTTTTCTAACTCCGTTTTGTCGTCATAATCCGAAACATGCAAAATGCCTGAAATAAACGCCATCTCGGTCGGCACTTTTATCTGAACCGTTCCGTCGGGCACAGTGCCGCTCCAGCCGGGCGCGGTAAGCAAATACCGCTGCTTTTTTGTTCCCGCGCTCCTTGAGCCTGCGGAAGTTATAAGATTGTTCCATGCGTCGAATATTTCAAAAAGAGCGTACCTGCCGCGCATATTCGGCAGTTCAAATACAAGCGGCTCGCGCCCCAGCTCAATCCACGAATAGAGGCGAAAGATATCTGAGCCGACGGCTCCGGCGGCTCCGGCGGCAGCGCCGGAAGAATTTTCAAAACGGTTTAACGGCGGATTTTTAACGTTTGTCATAACCTTTTCGCCGATATGCATCAGCACAAGAGGAAATCCGTAAATATAGAGGTCTTTGGCGTCTTGCACTATCCTCATCTCAGACGTTTGAGCCGCGTCGCCGGCATCTTTTTGGGAGTCGTTTTTCGAGCCGCATGAAAAAAATGAAAATATAACCGCCGAAAATGCGCAAAGCGCAGCTAGGAATATTATTTTTTTCACTTTACCTCCTTATTGACGGCAGGCAAAAGCATCCGTCCGGCGCCCGAATCAAAAATAAGCGCATATCTGAAAACAACGGTGAATACGCCGCGCGGGCACGGCAGCCAGTTTTTATCTTTGCCGGGATCGGAAAACCTGACGTATATATCCATAGAGCCGTCTTTGTTTAGTTTAGGAGCGGGCGCGCTCCCGGATGCGCTCCCGAACGCGAAACGGTTAATTTTGTTTTTTACAAAAAATCCGTCAGCGCCGTAAACGGCAACGCTCCAAAACGATTCTTCCGAAGGAACGGCGTCTTTGTCAAAATGCAGCACGTAGCCGTTTTTTGATCCGTCAAGTTTTTCGCCTTCGGCGTCGGCGTAAGCTTCGGCGCAGAACGCGCCGTTAAAGCGGCTAAATCCGGAAAACGCGGCTTTGGCTCTTGAAGAATAATCCGATTTAAAATTTCCTAAATTTTCAAAAAACAGCCATCCTTCCTTAAGGCTTGCGAAAACATCATTTTGAAGCCGCTCTTTTGCCTGCGAAGCAATTTTATCAAACGCCGCTTTAAGATCTTCGGAAAACAGAGACATATCGAATCTCATGCCCGGAGCCAGTCCGATATCGAGAAAGCCGTCCAGCGCCGCGGAGTCAAATTCCGAAGGAAGATTTGAAACCGTCAGTTTATTGAGAAGATTAAAATACTCGTCTGCACCCATCGCAAACACCTGCTCCAAAGGATGCTTTTGATAAGAACTATCTTCGCGCTTTAAAGCCTGAGCTTTATACTGCCTTCCGTAAAAACTTAACGGATAAAGCTTTAGCAGACTCTGTATTTTCTTTGCCGCGGCGGCATCCTGAGTATTTTTAACCTCTATTTGAAGCGACAGGAAAACCGTATTTGTTCTTGACCTGTACAACTCCGCGCCGTCCGGAGCAATGCCGCTCCACGCGGGCCCGGCAACTGCAATTTTGCGCGCCGGCGCGCCGAAAGCGGCCGTTGAAAATATATCGTTTCTCCACGCGTCGGAAACCGACAAAAACGCATATCTGCCTTTTATCTCGGGCATTTCAAAAACAAACGGCTCAGAAGAAAGATCAAGCCATGCAAAAGAAGTAAAAACAAACGGCGCGGGCTTGACTGACATTTTGAAGGAATCATCCGCAAACGCCGGCATGTTTATTATGCGGTTTGCTGCATACTCTCCCGAAACGGCGCCGGCATATTTTTGTGAAATTTCGGACAAAATCAGCGGAAAGCCGTATATGTATGCGTCTTTGGCAGTTGAAACCAGCTGCGCGTCAGTCTCAGGCGCGTACTCGCTTTTTTTGTTTGAAGCGCCGTTTTCGCATCCGGCAAAAACCGTTGCAGCAGCCAAAAACATATAAATAACTTTTTTCATAACTAGCCTTTTGCAAAAAATAAATT
>WQUP01000268.1 GCA_009782015.1 Endomicrobiia bacterium
AAGTCGCAGAATCTATAGACCCTGCGACTTCGCGCAGGGTGACAGCTAAAAAATACAAAGTTATTTAAAAAACTCAGTTGCCGTATCTTCACTCCCCACTCTCAACTCTTCACTCTGCCGTTACTCAAGCTCCTGTATCCACCCGTTATGCAGCCCCAAGGATTCAAGACAGTCAACAGCCTCGTCATACTCTTCCTGCGTCAACCCTCTGGACAATTCCGGAAACATATTCGACTTGTGCGCCGCATGATACTGGGCCATAAGGCTTACGAAAGTATCGGGCGAAAGTTCATTTGCTATGAATTCAAGCGACTTTTTCGTGTTTTCGACATTTCCGGGAAGCACCATATGCCTTACAATAAGGCCTTTTACGGCTATTCCTTCATCGTCAACCCGCAGATCGCCAACCTGCCTTTTCATCTCTTTCAAAGCCGCGCGGTTTACTTCTACATAATCTCTGACACCCGAGTATTTGTAAGCGATTTCATTGTCTGAGTATTTTATATCGGGCAGATAGATGTCTATTGTGCCTTCAAGCAGTCCTAACGTCTCGACGCTTTCGTATCCGCTGCAATTATACAATACCGGTATTTTTAGTCCTTGTTTCTTCGCGTTAAATACGGCTTTTGCAATCTGCGCGCTGTAATGGGTCGGCGTGACAAAATTTATATTGTGAACGCCTTTTCCCTGTAAATCGAGCATAGCGTCAACAATTTCATCTAAACTGACCTCTCTGCCGTTGCCGAGCTGGCTTATAGGATAGTTCTGGCAAAAAACGCATGCCATCGTACAGTTAGTAAAAAATATCGTACCGGAGCCTCTTTCCCCGCTTATAGGCGGCTCTTCTCCGGTGTGCACGTTGCTGCTTGCGATAAAAATTTTGTCCGCGGTTTTACAAAGACCTTTCTGCCCCTTATTTCTATCGGCTTTACACTTTCTCGGGCATATTGTACAGGAATCCATCATCCTGTAAAGCTTTTCTATTTTTTCTTCAAAACTCATTGTGTTACTCTTTTGCTGTCATTGCGAGGGAACGAAGTTCCCGCGGCAATCTAGACAATATAACTGCTGTTTCTGAGATCCTTAGGTTTCACTCAGGACTTCGGCTTTCTGGATTGCCGCGTCAAGACTTCGTCTTTACTCGCAATGACAGCCCAAGTAATGTCATATATTTTCAGAATCCAGAATAATCGTAACCGGACCGTCATTTTGAATATCCACAAGCATGTCCGCGCCGAACTCTCCGCTTGCGGTCTTAAGCCCCGAAGACTGCGCAACTTTCAAAAACTCTTCGTACATCTTTTTGCCTTCGTCAAAAGAAGCGGCCTGCATAAAATCAGGCCTGTTGCCGCGCTTGCAGTCGGCGTAAAGCGTAAACTGCGAAACAATCAAAAGCGCTCCGTTGATGTCCGCGACGGATTTATCAAATTTGCCTTCGCTGTTTGAAAATATCCTCATATTTCTGATCTTTTCAAACGTCTTGCGGCATATTTCCGGCGTATCGCTCTTCCCGAAAGCAGCCAAAACCGCCAAACCTTCGCCGATTTCCCGCTTTTCGCCGCCGTTTATAGTAACCGCCGCTTTTTTTACTCTCTGTATAACAGTTTTCATTTTATTTATACGCAGACTATCAGTAATTTTCTAATAGAACTATTTCAATTTCAAAATTTCTTTTCTTGCCAATTCAGCTTCAATAGTTTCTACCGAAGGCAAACTTGTTTTTATATTTTTAGGAACAGTGGCGGTTAATTTATACTCGCTTATTCCCATAGGCTTATTGATATCTCGCAAAGCGTATTCCGCTTCTATCTTGTCTTTTTGCTTGCATAGAAGGATTCCAATACTTGGATTATCACCCTTTTTCTTAATTTGGCTGTCAACAGCTGAAAGATAAAAATTCAGCTTACCAGCATATTCCGGTTTAAACTTGCCCGCTTTCAATTCTATAACAACATAGCAGTGTAACTGCGTATGATAAAACAGCATGTCTATAAAATAATCATTGTCGCTTATTTCAATTTTGTATTGTCTGCCTATAAATGCAAATCCTTTACCTAATTCCAACAAAAATTTTGTTATGTTTTTCGCAATCTCGTCTTCTATGGCTTTTTCCAATGCATCATTTTCAAGACCTAAAAAATCAAAATTGTAAGGGTCTTTCAAACTTTGTTCTGCTGCTTTGGACTGCTTTAAGGGTAAGCGTTTCCTGAAATTGTTTATAGATTTACCCGACTTAGCATAAAAATTATTATCAATTTGAATTTCAAGAGTGTCTCTGTCCCAACCGTTTAATGCCGATACTGACAAATAAAACTCCGCTTCTTTGATATTTTTTATCTTTGAAATTATAAGCCTGTTATGGCCCCAAGGCAATTGTGCCACACGGTGTGGCACAATTTGATATTTTGAAGAATAAAATTTATACCATTGAACGATAGCATACACATTGCGACGGGAAAAGCCTTTTATTTCAGGGAACTCTTTTCTTAACTCTTCAACCGTTTTATCTATGAAATTACTGCCCCATTTTGCAGACAACTGCTTCCCGTAAATATCTTTTCCTAGCTCCCAATATATTTCTATCAATTGAGAGTTTAGGGAAAATATCATTTTATTGCGTTTCAAATGAATTTTTGATTTTAACTCGGCAATCCATTTAGAAAAATCAATCTCGGCATTTTTAATAACGCTTTTCATGAACACACCTTATAATAAAAACATAGCTATTCTTTTTCTTAAATCTGAGTTTTAGCTTTCTCTTGAATTATTTCAAGAGAATCGGGAATGCCGTGTTTAAAATTAAATCTCAAGAGATCTTCAACCTCTTTATCAATTTGTTTTTCAGTTATTTGTTTATTATATTGTATCATAGAATATTCATCGTCTTGTGATGCTCTTGACTTCGCATATTCTTCTTCAAAAGTAAGATTTTCGATAAAATTTTTGTCTCTTTTGAAATCCGCTTCTAACTCTTTTTTGTAGAATTCATGTTTCAATATTTCCGAATTTCTGAGACTTCTAACCTTTTCTTTTAACAATTCTTCGTATTCTATATCTGTTAATTTTTTAAAATTT
>WQUP01000269.1 GCA_009782015.1 Endomicrobiia bacterium
TTGTCAGATATTATGACGTAGATACGAAAAAAGCAAATAAAGCTTTTGACGATTTTATGGCCGGCAATATAACTATTGACCAATATGCGCAGATAATCTCGGGAGTTAATGAAGGAAGAGGGGACATATTGAACAGAGCCATGGCTTTAAGCGCCAGGATAGACGCTTTAGTTGCCAAGAAACGCGCGGCGGGATACGAAGTGTCGGAAGACGAAATCAAAGAATCCAAAAAATTCGTTGACAACATACTCTTTGCGCAGCAGGACTATGTTTTATCCGCCATAAATAACTTATCTTTATGGAGCGGTACTGTCAGCAATCTCAAAAAAGAAGATCTTTTAAATTTTATAAACGGCAACAAAGAAGATACCGCCGGAGATAATACGGGAGGTGCCGGAAAAGGAACAATGATCATCTCGACTGACGGTGTCAGAAGCATATCTCAGGAAGGCGTAGAAAGCTATATAAATTCGCTTGCCGCTTTAGCCGTTGTGACGGAAGAATTAAATAAATTGTATGACAAGGTTTACGGCAACACGCCCGAATGCGCCGCCGCAAAAGAGCAGCGGAACGAATACGTCGTTTCGAAAATAGAAGAAAAACAAAACGAAATAAATAAAAGTTTCATAAATGCCATAAACAACACAATTAAACAGGCAAGCAAAGACGCAAACGGGCAGCCGGTGCAGGTAACCGGGAACTATTTGGAGAATATACGAAATATTGCCAAAGCCGGAGATGACATAATGAACGCGATGCTGAAATTAGCCGAAAGTTTTTCCGGCGACTCGGCCGACAGAATCAGGGATATAGGATACACGGCAAAACTTGCAAGCATGGGCATAACCGTGGATTCCGGAACAATCACCCAGAAAGGCGTTGACGAAAACGGCAATGTAATAGAAAGAGAAATGAAATATAAAGATACCGGAATCGACGCGAAAATAAGAGAAATAATCGCAGTCAGCGGATGGGACGCAGCGTTTGACTTTCTGAAATCTAATAATTTACTTATTTAAAATTCACAAAGATTTCACAAATATTCTTTGAAAATTGCAAAGTATTAGGTTATATTATGGAGGCAACAAGCAGCCATAATCTGTGAAGGCGGCAAGTGTATGATGCGCACAGGGGCGATAACTCGAGCGGTTGGCGTTAAAGATTCTTCTTTAAAGAAGAGGCTTTGCGCATTGTTTATATTCACGTGCATGCTGGTGAACGGATTTGCGTTCAGCACTGTGGAGATAAGCCGGTACAGTTTATTTGTGATAGCGGTGGCGGCGGCGCAAAACGTAGCGGTGTCAATGTTTAGCAAATGCAACAGTTCGCTGATAGGGGTCTCGAACAAGGTATGCGGTTATTTGGGCGGGGTTCTGAAAGTTTCCGTGGAGCATAAGTGTGCGGCGGCAGGCAAGCATGACAGCGGCGGCAAGCAGAGCAGCAAGGCCGGAACGCAGGCGGCGATATTGCAGCAGACATTGGATAAGAAAGTAAGAAGCGTGATATTTGAGAAGAACGAAAGTATTATAGCGAGCGCAAATTCATGGAGTCTGGCGATTGGTTTTTACGATGCGGGAAAGAAATTGACCGGAGCGGTGTTTTTTGTATTTCTAGCGTTTATGGCGTTTATAGCAGGGGTAAGACGGAGGAAGACATTTGACGGTGCAGCATCTTTGAGTTTTATAGGGACAGGGAAGACAAGAATCTCGGCATAAGTAAGAATGATGCCGAGATTCTTGTTTTTTTATGGGTGTAAAAAATGGCTTACAAAAAAGGGAAAAAAGACTTAAAAATAAAATAAGGGCGGAGGGTGTCATGGAGAAAATTAAGGGTGTCTTGATTAAATCGAAAGAGAGCGTCAAAGATTATTTGGAAACGTACTGGAGGCGGGGCAAGTTTTTAAAGGGCGTGTCGCTGATAGTAGCGGCATGTTTTATGCTCAATATAATAAGCCCTGCGCTGGCGCGAGCAGAAGGGACGACGCAGGATTTAAAGGAAAAACAGGACACGGTAAAGCAGCAGATGGCGACCGGAAGCGTTGCCGGCGGCGGAGCAACGGGGCCTGTGAACCAGCAGATAAACGTAGGGGATTTGGGCGGAGCGGTAAAGCTGTCGCAGGAAGACAAGATAGCGATGAGCAAGCAGGCGATAACGGTGACGGAGCAAGGCAACGTAATGAAGCAGGGTTTTAAACAGCCCATAGCTGTGGTAGATTTGAAGAGCAGGCAAGTGATAGCGGTAACGGGCAATAACGGACAGCTTATAGATAAGGATAAAGAGAAAGATAAGTTCGAGAAGCAGAAAGAGGATGTGCAGGCAAGGGTAGATCAGTTTTTCGGCAAAGGCGGGCAGCCCGGCGGGCAGTATAAGGATACGGTGAGCAAGGAGTACATGAACGATGGGAAGGCGGCGGAAAGCCGTACGGAAAACCGTCAAGATGTAAAAGACATGCAAGTAGATGCGGAGAAAAAGGCTGACGGCACTATACAGAAAACGCAGAAACCCGAGGACAGGGAAGACGCGGCGAAGAATATAGAAGCGGAAAAAACTACGGGCAAGACAATAGAGAGCACGGTAAAGACTAATGATAAGGAAGTGGTGAAAAAGGAGCAGGTAAACGAGGCTAGCCAGGAAGAGCAGAGAGCGCAGCTGCAGGAATCGCTAAGGACTAATCCTAAAGATTTGGCCGGCGCGTCTGATGTTACGATAGCCAGAGTGGAGTCGGCGGCTGCAAAGCTTAATAATTTAGATTTGATAGCTGTAATGGATGACGAGAGCAACAAAGGCGACGACAAGATATCGCTTTATTCGAGCGAATTGACGGGGGAGAACATATTTGTAGGCAAATCCGGTGATGAGATGGCGTATGCCAACCACAGCGGGAGCATAGAGATAAAGGGAAGGTCCGAAGTTGTGCATATGGAGGGCAACACATATAAGGATACGGGGATATCGCTGGTACGCGGAGAAGGGAAAGAGCCTGACGGCAGGATAAACAAAAATTCGAAAGGTTTATTTACCAGCGAATTATACAAGGTATATGACAGAG
>WQUP01000270.1 GCA_009782015.1 Endomicrobiia bacterium
GGAAAAATTCAAAAACATATCTTTTCGATGCGATGCGTTCGGCGTACAGGTACAAAGACAGAATCAGAAAGCTGATACTCAAATTCAAATACTCGGGCAGAACTTATCTTGCCGCCGATTTTGCCGCGGCGCTGGCCAAAAAGGCGAAAGAAGAAGGTTTTGCCGAAAAAGCCGATATAGTTGTTCCTGTCCCGTCGCATTTGCTGCGCAGGATAAAACGCGGATACAATCAAGCCGAACTTTTGGCAAGAGAAACCTCAAAGCTTTTAAACATTCCGCACCGCAGCGGCATTTTGCTCAGGAAAAAACTCACAAAACCTCAGTTTAAACTTTCAAAAACCGAAAGAGAGGAAAATATAAAAGATTCTTTTTTCGTTGCGGAAAACGCCGTTATAAAAGGCAAAAATATTCTTCTAATTGATGATATAGCCACAACCGGCGCCACCGCTTCTGCGTGCGCCGGCGCGCTTAAAAAAGCCGGCGCAAAAAAAGTTTTTGTGCTGACGCTTGCGAGAGACTAAAACGGCAAGTAATAAGTAACAAGTAATAAGTAAACGGCAAATGGGCGTAAAAAAAATTTCCTTTGCTGACGGGGCGGTTGTCGTTATTTGTTACTTATTACTTGTTACTTATTACTTGTTTTTGTATAATTTCTTCGTTATTTTAAGAGGCTAAAAATGATAGATTTGCATATGCACACTCTTTTTTCCGACGGGGTTTTGCTTCCTTCGGAACTTGTTTACAGGGCAAAATACAACGGCTATGTTTCTATGGCCATAACCGACCACGTCGATTATTCCAATATGGATTTTGTCATAGGCAGAGTAGCTAAAGTTGCCTCAATCCTTACGCAAAACTACGGGATTTTGGTTCTTCCGGGCGTTGAGCTTACCTATGTCCCGCCGAAACTTATAAAAGATGCTGCCGGCGAATGCCGAAAGCTCGGAGCCAAAGTCATAGTCGTGCACGGCGAAACGGTTGCCGAAACCGTTCCTCCGGAGACAAACGCATACGCAGTCGAGGCCGGAATAGACATACTTGCCCATCCCGGACACCTTTTGCTTAAAGACGCGGAGAGAGCCGCCAAAAACGGCGTTGCCATAGAGATTACGACAAGGCTCGGGCATAAAGCGACAAACAGGGAAGTTGCGGCCGCTGCGGTTAAGGCCGGCGCAAAGCTGGTGCTGAACTCGGATACCCATACGCCTGAAAATATTTTAAACAAAAAAGTTATAGCCGAAACTCTGTCGGATTCGTCTTTGCCGGAAGAGTATTACGAAATCATGATTAAAAATTCGCGGGAAATAGTTTCTAAATACCAAAAGAAAGAGTGAAGAGTTGAGAGTGAAGAGTGAAGATACGGCAACTGCTCTGGATTGCTTCGGCGGTTACACCGCCTCGCAATGACGACAAAAAAAGTCGTTGCCGTATCCTCACTCTCCACTCTTCACTCTCCACTCTGTCGTTAAAAAAGGGGAAAACAAATGCGCGGCGCGTCTTATGCACAGAAGAAAAATATTCTTGACAGGTTTTCGGATTTTATCGTAAAACAGATTAAAGAAAACAGGACCAGATTTTTTACGGTTATAGGTTTTACGATAGGCGTTATACTTTTTGCCGTTTTCGTGTTTTGGCGTATGCAGACCATTAATTACAGCGCGTCGGATAAAATCTCATCGGCTTTCATGTTTTACGGGCAGGGTAATGCGGAACAAGGACAGAAAGCCCTGCTTGAAACTATAGCGAATTATCCGAATTCTCCGGCGTCGTATGAAGCCAGGCTTGTGGTTGCCGATATATTTACCGCAGACAAAAAATTTGACGAAGCGCTTCCTTATCTTGCCGACGTTGCGGAGAATGCAAAAGTAAAAGCTATGAAGCCTCTTGCAGCTTACAGAATTATGTATATCTACGACTCTAAAAAAGATTACGACAAGGCAGTATCCGCGGCGGATGACTTTATAAAAAAATTCCCGGACAGTTTTCTGATAAAAGACGCGTATATGAATCTGGCGAGATTTTATACGCTGAAAAATTCGCCGGAAAACGCCAAAAGAGTTTACAGCGATATTTTGGTTAAATTTCCCGCCACTTATGAAGCCGAGATCGCACAGGCAATGCTTAATAAGATGAAAGAATAATAATAAAGACAATTACGAATTAGGAATTACGAATTACGAATAAAAGGCCAAGAAACCGTATTTGCAGTTGTCGTTGATTCGTAATTCGTAATTTGTAATTGTCGTTGTACGGGGGATAAAATGAGAAAGTGTTCAGCCGTCTTTTTGTTGATTTTTGTTGCCGCGTCGTTTGCTTGCGCGGATGATCAGGAGTATGTCGAGCTTCAGCCTGTTCCTCAGCAGCAACAGCAGCCGCAGTATCAGCAGCAGCGCGGCAATACGCAGACAACCGTTGCCGAGACTGCTGCGCCTAAGCAGACTGCAGTTCAGGGGCAGCCTGCGCCGCAAAAAAAGGCTTCCGCAAATGCCGCCGGTAATATCGCCGAGAGAATTGCCGTCGGCTTTCAGATGACAAGCAATATGAACGTGCTGTCAAAAGACATACCTTCTCTCACGGGAAGATACTGGTTTAACGACACCGTCGGAACAGAAGGTTTCTTCGGTTTTACTTCAGGAGACAGCGAGGATTCTTTCATAATGGGCGTAAAGGGGCTGGGCATAATAGAGTCGTATAAAACGCTTAACGTATATGTGAGCGCGACTTTTGCAGCAGGCGCTGCGGATTTTAAAGGCGCCTCCGGAAGCGCGACAAATACGATGTTCAAGGTTGCGGCTGGCGTCGGAGCAGAGTGGTTTGTTTTGGACAATCTCTCGCTGTCAACCGAAATAGGTCTCGGTTTTTTTAACTGCACGAATATTTCCAAACAGTTCGGCTTTTACGCCGACTGGCTGCCGCAGGCAGGGGTGAGGTACTATCTTTAAACGGCGGAAGATTAGAAGTTCGGCAGCTCGGAAGTTTAGCAAAGGCAAATACTACGTCCGGGGACATTGTTACCGTACACCCCTTTTTGCAAAAGTGGAATTAA
>WQUP01000271.1 GCA_009782015.1 Endomicrobiia bacterium
CAGTCGGAGCCTTCAGCCGCGTAGAGATTAGCCCATGCCTCTTTCTCCTGCTCCGATCCCTTAAATCCGGGATTATCCTCAAGAAATTTCACCAAAAAATCCCTCGTGATTGCGAGATAATCCCACGAAGTATTGTCTTCGCTGTGCCCTATCCACACTCCGAAATTTCCGTTTATCCACGAGCCTGCCGTAAGCGACGTTATGGTATTTTTGGGCGGGAATTTTTCCAGGTAATCGCTTATGCGCACCGTCTCTATGACGTCGTCATTGCTGAGTTTTTCGTACAATTTTGTCAAAAAGTCCCAGCCGTCGTTTTTGTAGTACTCCCAGCAGTTCTCACCGTCGAGTATGACGGAAACGAGCGGCGCGTAATAATCGTTGCCGACAAAAGCCGCTATATTGCGTATCTTGCTTACAAAATCGTTTGCAGCGTCTTCGGGATTCCATTTCGAGTAAACAAAGCCTATTGAATCCGAAAGCCCGTGATCTCTGAAAATCATATCGATTTTTTTGCCGTTTACCGCAAGCGTAAACGGGCGGAATAAAAACTTTCTGTCTCCGGCGTACTCTTTTGCGCTGTTGAAAAGCACGGCTTCATCCGTAGCCGTCCACTTTATGCCCGCGTCCGAGATAAGAGCGGCAGCCTCGTTTGACACAGAGCCTTCCGAAGGCCACATTCCCGCAGGCTTGCGTCCGAAACGCTCCTCGTAAAACGAAACCGCGTTTTCTATATGCCAGCGCGCGTCTTCGGGATGCGCAAATCTTTTTGAAGGAAGCCTCATTTGAGGCGTTGCCTGATGCGCCGAGCCGGTATCGCACAAAAGCGGAAGTATCGGGTGGTAGTAAGGCGTAACGGAAACTTCAATCTGCCCTCTGTCCTGCGCTTCTTTGTGTTTTTGCACTACCATCGAGCATATCTCAAGCTGCTTTTCCATAAGCTTTTGCTTTTCTTCTTCGGTAAAATCTCTTCCTTTATTGTAAAGCGAGTCTATAAAAGCGTCCTGTTTGCGCCAGTAAATGTCCATCCACGTGAGATTAAACCAAACCTGCAAATCCCTGAAATCTTCGACTTTAAAATAGTTCAAAGTTTTTCTGATCTCTTCTTCCGTCGTATGTCTTCCGCGTTTCTCGAGAAGCTGGAGATAGCGGTTGTAGGGAAATATCATATTGTCCCAGTTGGCCATAAAAAAGTTCATCAGGATAAAAACTTTTTCGTCGGCCGTGAGAAAAGCGGCGTCTTTAAGCGTCAACTCGAGGAATTTGTCTTTGGCTTTTCCGCAGGAGTACTCTTCCAGCTGCATCAAAAGCGACGGAACAAGATTGAAATTGGCCTTTATTTTCGGAAAGTCGTCCAAAGCCGCTACCATGTCGTAGTAGTCTTTCGTAGCGTGAAGCCTCACCCACGGAAGCTCATAGACGTTCGTAACCGGATTTTTGTACATCGGCTGGTGCTGGTGCCATAAAAAAGCTAAATATATTTTTTTCATCAGAACCTCGAACTGACTGTCAGCTGCAATAAATACGACACATCCGTATTTGCGAATGCCGCGCCGGAATTTGACGGCGGAGTATATATGGCCGCGCCCAAAGCCGCGTCAAAGTAATGTTCATAGCTGTATTTGACGAAAAAATCGAACTCGCTTCCGAGATCCGCCTTTGCTCCGTATATGTCGGCAAAACCTGCGTCGCCGGCGTTTGGCGGAGCCGCGGAAGCCGAAAACAAAAACCATCCGATTCCTGCCTGCAGGAAACTCCACGGCATAGTATCAAACTGAAAACCTAAAGTATTTATGCCGCGGTAGCCGTCCGGAAGATTTAAAAACGAGTCCGCGGCGCTTGCCGCGAAAAGTGAGCCGTAACCGACACGCTGCAGCCCGTCGTATCTTCTGGTAAAAGTAGGGTTGAAACCGCCGTATAAGTCGGCATCGGCGTATGTAAATAAAATTTTAGCGTTGGAGTCGGCATTCATTATTTTTCCGCTCCATGAGCCTTCAAGCGCAAAAGCAAAATAATCGTAGTTTACGGTATCGGTAGAATTTCTTACAAGTTCCCCGCCCTGATGCGCAACTTCTATTTTATACTTGTAACTTGTATCCCCTCCGAGAAGCCTTAAAACGTAAAAAAGCTTGTCGTCTCTTTCTATAGTCTTCGACGGATCCGATATTCCCTTCACGTATTCAAAACCTGTGTTATTCCTCTCCTGATACACGCCGATTCTTATCAGCGGCGCGACTTTTATTCTTAAAGTTCCGCCGTACACGCTGAAATCCTGCGCGTCTGCCCTAGCCGCAAAAACGTCAACCCCGAATAAACTGCTCAAATCCGCTTTAACTCTCGCGCCGAGCATTCCGTTGTTGTTTCCGTCAATTATAAAACCGTCGCCGACGGTAATTTCCTGTTTGCCTACGTACAGGGCATAAAGAATGTCGGCCTTAGGATCGCTTTTAAAAGTCAAAAAACCGGTCTGAAGAAAAAACGAAGAGCTGCCGTCCGAATACGGCATGTCAAACAGCGCAAGAGTCTTTCCGGAAACGCCGTAAGACGCAAGTTTTGCCGACATCTCAACCCTGCTGTCAAACTTGCCTATCACGTTTACGCTTAAGTACTGCTGGAATATATTGTTTCCCGAAGATTTAGGAAGCGTATAATCGGGGTTGGAATATGCGGCGGCGCGGACTCTTAAATCGTAATCAATAACAAGAGACGAACTTCTCAAAGCTTCGGCGCGTTCCTTCTGCTGTTGTTTTTTAAGTTCTTTTTCGCGGGCTTTCTGCTCGGCAGCGGCTTTTTTATCCCGCTTTTTCTTTGCTTTTTCTTCCTGCCGTTTTTTATATTCGGCGGCTGCCTGCTCGAGTTCAAGCTGACGCTCCCGCTCGGCTTTTTGCAGCTCTTCCTGCTTTTTCCTGGCATCTTCGGCTTTTTTCTGTTCCTTTTTCAGCCGCTCTTCCGTTTTCTGTTTCTCTTTGTCGGCAACAGGCGCAGGCGTCTGCGCGTAAGCGCACGCCGCAAATGCCAAGAGAATCAAAAGAATAAGA
>WQUP01000272.1 GCA_009782015.1 Endomicrobiia bacterium
AAAAAGAGATTAATTTTTCAATCTTTTTTGCTTTAAACCCGGTCTCTTCTTCAAGCTCCCTGGTTATGCATTCCAAGGGCGTTTCACCCTTATCGGTTTTGCCGGCCGGGATTTCATAAGTTATTTCATCTATCGCGTACCTGTACTGCTTTACGAGAACTATCCTCTTTTTATCCAAAAAAGGAAGAACAGCCGCAGCGCCGGGATGCCCGAGATACTCCCTTGTAGCGTTTTGGCCGTTCGGAAGCTCAACTTCATCGCAGTAAAAATCTATTGCCTTGCCTTTATATATCCTGTTTTTCTTAAGCTGCTTCTCTTTCATCTTCATGGCGGTATTTTACCATTTTTAAAAGAAAGAGTGAAGAGTGGAGAGTGAAAAGTGAAGATACGACAAAAAAATAAAGTCGTTGCAGTATCTTCACTCCCCACTCCTCACTCTTCACTCTGCCGTTAATAATCTGCTATAATCACAGCCATGAATAAATTCAGAGAACTTATAAACTCATACAAATTTCAGATACTTTCCCTCTTTGCCCTTCTGGTGTTGGTTTTTGCGGTTTATCATCAATGCACAAGTTTCGGTTTTGTTGACATGGATGACGATACCCTTATCGCAAACAAAATAGGCTATATGGACAGCCTTTCAAAAGCCAAAGATATTTTCACAAATCCGGTTTTTGACACGTCAACTGACAAATTTTACAGGCCGATCCTGAATTTCTCCTATTTGATAGACACCATTATAAGCGGCGGAGATGCCGGATTTTATCATTATGTTAATGTATTGATTCATGCGGCGGACGCTTTTCTGGTTTTGCTGGCGCTGGGAATGCTCGGTTATTCTAAAAAAGTATCGCTTATAATCAGCGTTATCTTTGCCGTTCATCCCGCGCTTGTTTCGGCAGTAGCATGGCTGCCCGGAAGAAACGACACGCTTTTGACGTTTTTTACCCTGCTCTCTTTTATGTTTTTTATACAACATCTTAAAACTCATAAAAACTTTTATCTTTTTCTGAGTTCATTTATGTTTCTTGCAGCGCTCTTTACTAAAGAAACCGCGGTTGTGATTCCAATTGTATTCCTGTTATATGCGGTTTTGCATTACCATAAAGCAGGCAGGAACGCGTATTTAAAAATGCTTATTTTCGCCGCAATTTCAATCATTTTTTATTCGGCGGCGAGATACTATGCCCTTTCAGGAACAACATCAACCCTGCACATGCGCGAGCTCATCATAAGCTTTCTCTCATCGGTAAAAATCACATTCTGGTATATCGGAGTATTGTTTCTTACGGAAAAAGTGATAATTTACCCGCAGTTCAGCGCCGGCTCTGTCAAACTCATTTCCGGAGCTGTTCCTTTGATTTCGCTTGCCGCGCTGTGTTTCATTTTAAGGAAAAAAATCAACTTTAAAGCGATGCTTTTCGGATTGGCATGGTTTATTCTTTTTATGTTTCCTACGTATGTAATGCCCGGCAACAACTTTTACACCCACAGGCTTCATCTGCCGGTTTTCGGTTTTTTTATAATTATTGCCGAGACAATTCTTCCTTTTGTCCGCGCTTATCCGCCGTCAAAAAAATTCTTTTATGCTTTATCTATTGTCACGGCTGCTCTTTTTGCCGCCATTTCAATCAATCAGTCGAAGTTTTATAAGGATGCCGCCTCTTTCTGGTTCGGAGCTTATGAAGAAAATCCGCGTTCAGCAAGAGTAAACGCCGGCGTCGCAAGATATTTCTTTTCAAGCGGAGATATGGAAAATGCAGAAAAATACACGCTTGCGGCCGTAAATTTTTCACAAGGAAGAGACATTCACAGAATGCTGACCGCAGCCGGAACGCTGTATGTGATAAAGGGCGATACGGCTAAGGCAGAGCGCTATTTTCAGCAGGCGATAATAAAGAACGGCTGCGCAGTCAATGCTTATTTCGGTCTCAGCAGGCTGTACGCTTCACAAAACAGAAAGGAAGACGCGCGCAAAACACTCGAATACGGGCTGGAACTGATGCCTAACGATAAACTGCTCAGGAAGGGATTGCGGCTGCTTGACGAAAAAGAAGAGGCATTTTCTTCAAACATATCGGTCAATTGATATGACGGGCGTTTTATTGTATAATACGTAAAAATATGAAGTTTAGGGAGCTTAGAAGTTTGGAAGTTTAGCATAAACTTCTAAACTTTATTTTTTAAGGGGAGTTAAAAATGGCAATAGAACAGCTTTTAATTTTGATTAAGCCGGACGGAATCAAGAAATCGCTTACCGGAAACATTCTCACTAAACTTTCGGAAGCAAAAATGATTATAATCGGCGCTAAAGTGGTTAAGGTAAGCAGAGAGCTGGCTGAGAAGCATTACTTTCATCTTAAAGACAAACCCTTTTTCGCAGAGCTTGCGGAATATATACAAGGCAAAATTTACGGCGCGCCGTGGGACAGAGTGCTGGCATTGGTCTATCAGGGCGAAGACGCTATCGCAAGAATGAGAAAAATCGCCGGCGCCACCAATCCCGAAGAAGCCGACCCTGTTTCCATAAGAGGCGCTTACGGAAGAATCACCACTAAAGGCATATATGAAAACGTCGTTCACTGCTCCTCAGACCCCGCCGAAGCCGAAAGAGAGATAAAACTCTGGTTTAAACCGGAAGAAATAGTAAACAAAATATACCCGACGAAAAAAGTCAAACAAGAGAATGAAGAGACGGTTTGGGAATAATTTGAAAGACAGAGTGGGGAGTGAAGAGTGAGGAGTGGAGATACTGCAACAGCATTGTTTTTGCCGTATCTCCACTCCTCACTCTCAACTCTTCACTCTGCTGTTAAACGCCCGTAAAGCTTGTCAAGCCAAAAACTTAAACGTGGATTCCGGGTCAGGCCCGGAATGACATAAAGGATGGCTCGGGGGCAAGGAACTATAATTTAATTCAGGATGGATTACGCGAATGTCAACGCCTATGGAGAAGTTTGTAAAAGAGATGCAGGATTATCTTCAGCCGGACAAAGTTTATGTAAAGGA
>WQUP01000273.1 GCA_009782015.1 Endomicrobiia bacterium
TGGCGGACTGGCATTCGTACAAAAGCCTTAAAGTTTTCTCAAAAAAAGGGCTTTCGGCTCAGGAAAAAGCCGCGCGCAGGCTTATAAAAGATTATTTTGAGCTGAAAAACGCCAAACCTTTGGAAAAGCTTATTGACGGCAACATTATAATGAAAGAGTTTTCCCTAAAGCCCGGCCCATGGCTTGGCGAACTTTTGAATTCAGTACGTGAAGCGCAGCAGGAAGGGAAAGTTAAGGATGCCAAGGAGGCGTTAAAGCTGGTATCCTCAAAATTGACTAAAATCAAAAAAAAGTATAATATCTATCAGGAAGTTTGGAGAGCTTAGAAGTTTGGAAGTTTAGCGGCTGCTTTTGTATTTTCGTTGCCAAACTTCTAATCTTCTGCAGTTAACGCGGGCATAGTTCAGTGGTAGAATGAAAGCTTCCCAAGCTTTAGATGTGGGTTCGATTCCCATTGCCCGCTCCAAATTATACGCAACATTTCAAAAATCTCTAGCAGCGCAAGCGTTGTATATGGGTTTGTTGACCCTCGATGTGGGTTCGATTCCCATTGTCCGCTCCGAATTCCGCGACGTTTCAAAAATCTCTAGCAGCGCAATTGTCGTATTCCGGTTTGCCGGCGACTGTCCTGCCGTCAAACCGCTTTAGAGGAGGTGATAAAAAAATGAAAAAATCAAAAGGTTTTACGTTAGTCGAGTTGGTAATTGTTATTGTTATTGTAGCTGTTTTAGCAATCGTGGCAGTGCCTATTTATGCAGGATATGTCAGAAAATCTATCTCTTCGGAAGGAGAGGCTCTAATGAGCGCAATACTTACAGCTCAAAAGATTTACTATGCCCAAAACTCAACTTTTTTTACAGGCAATGTTAATAATGGGTATGACTCGACGCTTGATGTTGACGCGAGACAAAATAAGTATTTCCAGACTTTTGAAATCACGAAAGCGGATGCTTCCAGTTTCACTGCATCTTCTACCGCCGTTATGTCAACCGAAAAAAAAGGGCAGGGCAACGGTCAAGGCAATACTAAAGTTACCGACGGTATGGTTATTACTCTTACGGCATCGACAACAACGGGCGCTATTATAGATGTAAAGAATATCTCGAATTAAAGTTCGATGTAATAAAGATTGTTTTTCCGCAAATACTTTTTCATGCTTTCGAAGTTTTAATGCAAACGGCAGGCTCCTGCGAACGCGGAGTCTGCCGTTTGAAAATCCCGCCCAAAATTGATAAAATTCTTGCATGTCAATCTCAAATCTTGAAGAAATTAAATGCCCGTGCGGCGAAGTTTTTGAAGCGGAACTGCTCTCGGCTATAAGCGTGTCGGACAACCCCGAGCTTAAAGAGGCTTTGATTTCGGGGGAAATAAACCTTGTAAGCTGCCCCAAATGCGGCGATATGTTTTATGCCGAGCGGTTCATACTTTATCATGACAGCGAAAATGAACTTATCGCTTTCGTATATCCGCTGAGTTTTCAAAACCAGGCATCCCAGTGCAGAGAGAAGATGCTTAAAGAGTTTAAAACCGCGTCGGAAAATATTGCTCGGGAAAAGCAGGCTATCAACTACGCGCCTCTTCTCATATTCGGAATCGAAGATTTGGTTCTGCTGCTCAAAGCCGAACAGGAAGTCGAAGACGAGGAGATGGTTTTATCGCACATAGCTTCCAAGCTTTCTCTGGGCACGATTAAAATACCTCCGCACATTGCCAGAAAACTCGGTATTCCGAAAATTCTGCCGGTTCTTAAAGGCGAAAAAGAGCTTGATCATAAATCCGTTCTTTCGGCGCTTAAAACTCTTACCGGTCACAATCCCAATCTTTTGAACTACATAAAACTTCTTGATAAGATTTCCAAAAGCAAAAATATAACCGAAGAGATTAAAAGAAAGGCGAAATAATATGATCGACTTTCTCAGAAGCTGCCCGCCAACGCTTCTTTTCGGAATCATTTTAATATTGATAAATTTTCCTGTCGGCTGGATAGGCCTTGTGTGGTTTGCGCATCTGGCCAAAAGATCCGGCAGGAAAATTTTTTATTTTGTCGGTCTGGCAATTTATGTCGTTTCCTGGATATTAATGCTTGCGGGAGTTTTATTTTGCGGAAAAGCGTATGCGGATGCCGTTTTCCACAAATACTATGTAATCATAATCGCCATAACGCTTGCATCAATCGTCTCGCTTATATTTATGCAAAGATATTTTGCAAAAAAGAACTCAAAAATCAATAAGAAAACCGATTAATTGACAAAAAAATCCAAAAAATATAAAATTTGAAGCGTAAATTTTAAGAAAGTTGTTTATTTTTGAATAAACTTCAAGGGACGCCGATGGAGATTTTCATATATGTAGTCGTTTTGCTTTTTTCAATAATAATCCATGAAGTTGCTCACGGCTATGCGGCTTATTTGAGGGGCGACGATACCGCAAAAGCAGCAGGCAGGCTGACATTAAATCCAATACCTCACATAGATATAATCGGAACCATATTGTTGCCGATAGCTCTTTTGATGGCGCAGTCTCCGGTGCTTTTTGGCTGGGCAAAACCCGTGCCGATAAATTCCTATAGATTAAAAAATCCTAAAACAGACATACCGCTTGTTTCTTTTGCAGGGCCTCTTTCAAATATTCTTCTTGCCGTGCTGTCAGGCATGGGAATAAGAGTTATAAAAATGATGCCTGAATTTGAGCGGGGCATCGGAGCATCCATAGAGAGCGTTCTCGGGTTGATGCTTATTGTAAACGTCGTGCTTCCCGTAATAAATTTGGTGCCAATACCTCCGCTGGACGGCTCTAAAGTGGCAACGTATTTTATGCCGCGCTGGCTGGCGGTTAAATATATGAGCTTAAATCAGTATGTTGGTTTTGCGGTTTTATTTCTTTTGATTTGGTCGGGAGTTTTGGGGAAAATAATTTATCCGGTTATAAGTTTTTTCGTCGCGCTGCTCAGCGGCGTGCAATTTATGTGAGGGAAGATGAAAAAGAGAGTTTTATCGGGAATGCGTCCG
>WQUP01000274.1 GCA_009782015.1 Endomicrobiia bacterium
GCAAGACTTGCGGCACAGCATAATGCGGCGGATATTCTCTGCTTGGGATCGCGGAAAGCCACGGTGAGCGAAATATGCGCCAGAATAAAAGTATTCCTTGAAACCGAATTTGAAGCCAGGCACGCAAAAAGAATAGAAAAGATAAAAGAGATAGAAAAAACTCAGTGCCAGAGGTAAAAAAATGAAAAGTTTTTTCATGAGTCTGCTTGTCTTATTTGCGGCGGCTTCTTTTGTTTTTGCTTCCGACGCAGAGCTTGAAAAAGCCTTAAATCTGCTCAATGACGGGCATACCGATCAGGCCATAGATATACTGAAAGCCAAGCTTCAAAAAGAGCCGGACTCTTCGGACAATTATCTGGCCATGGGCATGATACAGCTTGAGAAAAATAATTATGCCGAGGCAAAGGACAGTCTCAAAAAAGCGCTTCAGATAAATAAAAAAATAATCGCCGCTCACTATATGCTGGCGATGATTTATGAAAAAGAAGGCGACTATGCCGCCGCAATCGATAAGTGGAAAAAAATAGCCAAATACTCCAAAGACGGCGATTTAAAACTCCTCGCGGAAAAACACATAGAGCAGCTGAAAGGTGAATCCAAATGAAAAAATACCTCGCAGCAGCGGCTGTTTGTGTTTTTTTGTGTTCATGCGCTACGCCCGGAGCCGTTGTGAAGGACGGGTATGATTTTTCCGCCGTAAGAACCGTGCGCGCAGGCGTATTTACATCGGACAGAGATTACAACAATTCCGGCGATGCCGTGCAGACCGCTTTTATGAGGCGGCTTTTGGCAAACGGCTTCAACGTCGTAGCAGATCCGAACGCTCCTGCGGACGCAGTGATTGAGGGAAGCGTGACTATATGGCAGCCCGACCAAAGATTTCTTGTCAATACGGCGGGCGGCGGAGCGGCAGGCGTAAGACGCGGCCGCGTGATATACGGACAGCCTTCTGTGGTACAGATAAGCGGTTCCAACGCGTATGACCTCGGGCCTGCTTTCGGAATGGGTCCCGGCAACAGAATTGTCGCAAGCAACGCTACTGTGGGAATATCAGCTTTTATGACGGATGCGCAGACCGGAAAAGTAGTCTGGTCGTTTTCATACACTTACGAAGGAATAGATTTGGCTTCTGCGCTCGACGGAGCCGTCAGATTCATCGTGCGCACGATACCGAGAACGGCAAATACGGCAAATTAATAGTTAACAGTTAATAGTTAATAGTTTAGGAGCGGGCTTTGCCCGCAAATTTTATAGATTCTGCGACTTCGCGCAGAATGACAAGCCATTTTGTCGTTAACTATTAACTATTCACTATTAATTATTAACTGCTTAAGAGGGGTATTATAATGAAAAAATCAGCATTTATTGCGGCGGTATTTTTTCTGTGTTCGCAGGCGCTTTATGCCGATGTTGCGGTGACGATTTACAACAACAATAGGGCTTTGGTAAGGGATACCAGAGACGTTACTCTCAAAAAAGATACACAGCTTTTGGAGTTCGATGACGTTGCTTCGCAGATAGATCCGACAAGCGTTTTGCCGAAGTTTTTAAGCGACGCTTCAAAGATAAAGATTTTGGAGCAGAATTTTGATTACGATCTTGTCAACAGAGACAAGCTTCTGCGCAAGTACATAGGACAAAATATCGAGATAGAAAGAACCGGCGAAGACAAAAGGGGAAAACTTACCGGAAAACTCTTGTCCGCTTCGGGCGGCTCTTTGGTGGTTCAGTCAAATAACGGCATAGTTTTAAATCCGCAGGGAGAAGTTTCGCTTGATAAACTGCCGGAAGGGCTCCGCCTGAAACCGACGCTCACGTGGCTTGTGGCAAGCGACGTGTCCGGAACAAGAAAGATGGAAGTGTCTTATCAGACATCCGGCATCGGCTGGAACGCCGACTACGTTTTGGTAAGCGATGAAAATGACGCGCAGGCCGACATAACCGGCTGGGTCACGATTAATAATTACAGCGGCGCGACGTATAAAGACGCAAAGCTGAAGCTTATAGCCGGAGACGTTAATATGGTAACCCCTCAGGCGCGCAACGGAGCTATGGCTGAAAAGAGAGCTATGGTGATGGAAGCCGCGGCCGCTCCGTCTTTTCAGGAAAAATCTTTTTTCGAGTACCATATATATGAACTCCAGAGAAAAGCTACCATAAAAGACAACGAGATAAAGCAGATAGAGTTTATCACCGCGTCAAAAGTGCCGGTAAAGAAAGTTTTTACGTATAACGGCGCGCAGAACGGCCAGAAAGTAACGGTAAATCTGGATTTGAAAAACTCCAAAGAAAATAACCTCGGAATTCCTTTGCCGAAAGGAAGAGTAAGAGTGTGCAAATATGACGGAGACGCCATGGAGTTTATCGGCGAGAATATGATAGATCACACGGCGAAAGACGCCAAGATGTCGCTTTACATAGGCAACGCTTTCGACATTACCGGCGAAAGAAAACAGACTGAGTACAGGTCGGAAAGCAAGTCCGCTTACGAAAGCTTTAAAATAACTCTTAAAAACAGCAAAGATACGCCCGTGGAAGTAAACGTTGTCGAAAAGATGTACAGATGGAACAACTGGAAAATAGAAAAGAACTCCGACGCTTTTAAACAGACGGATTCGAACACGGCCGAATTTTTGGTGACTGTCCCGGCCAACGGCGAAAAAGAGATAACTTATACGGTGAAGTACTGGTGGAAGTGAGAACGACAGAGTGAAGAGTGGAGAGTGAGGAGTGAAGATACGGCAAAACCTTTTTTGCTGTCATTGCGAGGGAACAAAGGGACAATGTCCCAAGTTCACGCGGCAATCCAGAGTAGTTGCAGTATCTCCACTCTCCACTCTTCAATCCTCACTCTGCCGTTAAAAGGGGCGTTTATGAAAACAACGGCGGCCTTAATTCTCTGCGCAGCGTTTTTAAGCACGCAGTTCGCCTACGCCGACGTGGCGTTGACGGTTTACAACGGCAACAGGGCTTTGGTCAGGGAAACGAGAGAAGTAAATATTAAAAAAGGCGCGCAGACTTTGGAGTTCGATAACGTTGCGGCACAGATAGATCCGACGAGCGTTCTTCCGAAATTTTTAACCGAGCCTTCAAAAATAAGCATTTTGGAGCAAAACTTCGATTACGATCTGATCGACACGAATAAACTGCTTTCAAAGTATATCGGCAAAGACATCGAGATAGAAAGAACCGGCAAAGACAAAAGAAAGAACGTAAAAGGCAGGCTGCTTTCGGTTTACAGCGGATTAGTTGTGCAGTCCGACGGAAAAATAGTTTTAAATCCCGAAGGAGAGGTAAAACTTCCGGAAATTCCGGAAGGGTTGAGGCTTAAGCCAACGCTTACCTGGCTTTTGGACAGCTCTTACGAAGGCGCAAATAAAATGGAGGTCTCCTACCAGACCGGCGGCATAGGCTGGAACGCGGACTATGTTTTAGTTACCGATGAAAAAGATACGCAGGCTGATATAACCGGCTGGGTTACTATAAACAATGCAAGCGGAGCGACATATAAAGACGCTAAATTAAAGCTCATCGCCGGAGACGTGAACATGATTCAGCCGGCAGCGGCATTGAACGAGTCAGACAAATTTTATGATATGGCAGATGTAAAGAATGAAGCGCCTTCTTTTCAGGAAAAGTCGTTTTTTGAATACCATATCTACGAGCTTCAGAGAAAAGCTACCGTAAAAGACAACGAGATAAAACAGATAGAGTTTGTAACGGCGTCAAAAATTCCCGTGAAAAAAGTTTTGACGTATAACGGCTCGAGAAACCAGAAAGTTACCGTAAATCTTGAGTTTAAAAATTCCAAAGAGAATAATCTCGGCATGCCTCTTCCGGCAGGCAGGGTTAGGGTGTGCAAATACGACGGCTCGGCTCTTGAGTTTGTCGGCGAAGATATGATAGACCACACCGCTAAAGACGCGAAGCTCTCGATTTATACGGGAAACTCTTTTGACGTTACCGGCGAACGCGTGCAGACTAATTATAAAGCGGGCTCAAAATGGGAAGAGCAAAGTTATAAGATCACGATAAAAAACAGCAAGAACGAAGCCGTGGAAGTGAACGTCGTAGAATCTTTTTACAACTGGGTCAACTGGGAAATTTCTGAAAACTCCGCAAAGTTCGACAAAAAAGATTCGCAGACCGCCGAGTTTTTGCTGAAAGTTCCGGCAAACTCTGAAAAAATTTTGACGTACAAGGTCAAATATACGTGGAAATAGATATTGCAAAGTACATAGATTTTACGCTTTTAAAACCCGAGGCAGATTCCGCCATGTTTAAAAAGCTGTGCGAGGACGCGGTTAAGCACAAGTTTTATTCGGTTTGCATTCCGCCGTATATGATAAAAGAATGCGCCGGCCTTTTGGAAGGAAGCGGCGTTAAAATTTGCACGGTTGCGGGTTTTCCTTCCGGTTATGCAGACAGCGAAACGAAAGCGTTTGAAGTCGGCGCAGCGGTAAAAAACGGAGCCGATGAAGCGGACGCTGTGATAAACGTTTCGGCGTTAAAGTCGAAAAAGACAGATTACATAAAAAACGAACTTGCTCTTTTAAGAAAGGCTGCCGGAACAAACGTTTTGAAGATAATAATCGAAACGTGCTATCTGACTCCGGAAGAAATAGTTGAGGCTTCAAAGCTTGTATCTGAAAGCGGCGCGGATTTTGTAAAGACTTCAACGGGTTTCGGCCCTTGCGGCGCAAGGCTTGAAGACGTTGAGCTTATTAAAAAATCTATACTCCCCGGAACGAAAATTAAAGCTTCCGGCGGCATAAAAAGTTACGCTCAGGCGCTTGAATTTATAAATGCCGGAGCGTCGAGAATAGGCGCATCGTCTTTACTGCTGCGGCAAGAGATAAATAAATGAAAAGATTTATAACAAAATACCTTTTTATATCTATGTTTATATTTACCGCCGTCTTTCTCGCCTGGGGCGGCATGGTGTATTTTTTGTTTAAAAACTCCGTCCGCGCGGCTCTGCTGCCGGCCGTTTCAAGAACGCAGGACAATCTTGCGCAGCAGATGCGGTCGCAGTCAGTAAGAAACACAAAGGAGCATTTTAAACTCGCTTTTACGGAATTGGAGAGAAACGACGAGGTGGTTTTCTTCTCGTTTTTAAACGAAGATAAAAACCTGAATTATGTTGAGGGACTGAGGAAGAGAAAGCACATTCTTTGGGCGCTTAACGTCGAATATCCCGTAAAGACGGATGATAAAATCGTCGGATGGATAAAGATATGGCCGTCTCCGGAGATGTCCTTGAAGGCTTTTTTCTCGGATAAAAATGTTCTCATAATAGCGTTGTCGTTCTTTTTGGCAGGCATGTTAGTTTTTGCCGTTACAGCCGTTTACGTGACAGTACAGCTTCTCCGCCCGCTTTACGAGTTCCGCGAGGCCGTAAGAAATTTATCCGGCAGCGGAAATACGGCAGAGGTCAAGTTTAAGCACAAGACAGGCTTATGGAAAGATATGGCGGATTACCTCAAAAGGCTGAATTCGAGAGTTGTGGATATAAATACGACCGTGCAGATGCTTTTTTCGGTTTCAAAAACTCTTACTTCCCAAGTCGATATGAACCATATATTCAACGTCGTATTGGGCATAATACAGAAAAAATTTCCGGACGCCATGTGCGCGGTCGTGCTGCCCGGGGAAGACGGCTCTCTTAAGGTCGCCGCAAAGCGCGGATATTCGCAGAACTTTGCAAGAAGCCTGAAAATGGAAATAGGAAATCCCGTGTCCGAGGCTATCATACTGTGCAAAATGAGCGCCATAAAGGATCTGAACTCTTTTGACGAAAGGCTTGTAAAAGATTTCTTGTCCGAAGGCGCGGTCACCCAGATAAACATTCCGCTTTTGGACGAAAATAACAGCTGCATGGGAGTTCTCAATGTCAGCGGAAAGTCGAACGACATATTCGACTCCGACATAGCCGACACCATATCTACCGTCGGCAAATATCTTTCCATAGCTATGAGAAACGCAAAGATGTATGACAAAGTCCAAGAGCTCAACCGCCGCCTTGAGACGGAAGTTAACATAACGTCGAACGAACTTTTGCAGACTAACGCAAGGCTTATAAGAAAGGTGCGCGACATAAAGGCTCTTTCCGACATATCGGCTTTCGCTTCGGCAAAATTCGATTTGACCGCGATAACGGCTTTTGTCATACAGAAGATAACGGAAATAACCGGAATGGAAACTTCTGCCGTGATGGTCAAAAACGCCGCGGGGAAGTATGTTTTTCTGAAAGGTTCGTTCTCAATCGATCCGGCCGCCTTGGACGAGCAGCGTTTTGACTCCGGCAATTGCGGCATTATCGGAGAGATTGAAAAAGAAAGGCGTTCCGTAATTTTGCCTAAAGCGGCTGACGTAAAACAGAAAGCTGCGGAGTTCGACGCTTTGCTGCCGATAACTTCCGCGGCGTTTGTTCCGATAGAAAATAACGGAAATATCGATGGGATAATAATTTCCGTAAATAAGTTCGGCTCGGAAATCCTTGAAAGCGATTTAAATATCATAGAGCACATAGCTGTTTTGTTTTCAGGAATACTTGAAAAAATCAAACTTTATTCAAAACTCGAGAAAAAAATCAGCGAACTTACCTTCATGCAGAAAATTTCTTCTACGGTATCGATGGCCCCGAATCTCGAAAAGACGCTTGCGGCTATCACGGATGTGACAAAAGACGCGTTCAGGGCGGATTTGTGCGCGATTTTGCTCTATGACAGCGCTTCAAGCCAGCTTGTAACCCAGCCCGGAGCTTTTTTTACCGGAGGAAGCGACAAAGTTATGCTAAGAATACATAAAGATGACGACAGGTATATCTCGGCAAAGATTTTTCGCGACGGCATTGCGTATCTCTCCGATAATGCCATGACGGATCCGTCAATAAACAACCAAAAAACAAAAGAGTGGGGCATAGATTCGATAATAGCGGTGCCTCTTATAAACGACGAAAAACCGATAGGCGTTTTGATGGTGGGCAGGCATGAACACGGCGTTTACGGCGAAGAAGATAAGAATCTGGTAGTAATGATCTCAAATCATGCGGCCGTGCTCATAGAAAACGCCAATCTGTACGACGCATTGTCAACTTGTAAAGTACAATAATAACGACAGAGTGAAGAGTGAAAAGTGAAGAGTGAAGATACGACAAAAAACATGCCGTTGCAGTATCTTCACTCCCCACTCTCAACTCTCCACTCTGTCATAAGAAAGGAGCTGTTAATGGAGAAATCTGATTTAAAAATAATATCTGCCGCAGTTAGAAAAGATATTATTAAAATGCTCGGAACGGCCGGCTCGGGACATCCCGGAGGAAGTTTGTCTTCGGTCGAACTTGTTACGGCTCTTTATTTCGGCCACATGAAGTACAATCCCAGGAACACCAATGATCCCGACAGAGATTACTTTATCCTTTCAAAAGGGCATGCCTGTCCGGTCTTGTATGCCGTGCTTTCTCAGATGGAGTGCATTACCGGCGACGAACTGTGCACGCTGAGAAAAGCAGGAAGCAGGCTTCAGGGACATCCCTCAAAAGGATTGCCCGGCATTGAAATCTCTACGGGCTCTCTCGGATACGGTTTGTCCATAGGCGCCGGCATAGCGGCGGGGATAAAACAGTTGAAAAAGGCCAACAGGGTGTATGTTCTTATGGGCGACGGCGAGCAGCAGGAAGGAAGCATATGGGAAGCGGCTATGGCCGCCGCGCATTATAAGCTTAATAACCTCTGTGCGATAGTTGACGATAACGGGCTTCAGATAGACGGCCCGACTGAAAAAATAATGAACGTTGAGCCTATCGGCGACAAATACAGGGCTTTCGGCTGGAATGTGGTAGAAATAGACGGACACAATCTCGACGAAGTAAACGGCGCGTACGAAAAAGCAAAGAAAGAACTCCACAAACCTACGGCAATAATAGCAAAGACCGTAAAAGGAAAAGGCGTTTCTTTCATGGAAAATCTAGCAGAGTGGCACGGAAAAGCCCCTTCCAAAGAGCTGGTCGAAAAAGCGATGGAAGAAATAGACGCGGCTTTAAAAGACTAAGAAAGAGTGAAGAGTTGGGAGTGAAGAGTGAGGATACGGCAAAGACTTTTTGTCGTCATTGCGAGGGAACAAAGGGACAATGTCCCAAGTTCACGCGGCAATCCAGAGCAGTTGCAGTATCTCCACTCTTCACTCTTCAATCTCCACTCTGTCGTTAAAAGGAGCTGGGAGTGAAGAGTGAGGATACGGCAAAGACTTCTTGTCGTCATTGCGAGGGAACAAAGGGACAATCTTCCAAGTTCACGCGGCAATCCAGAGCAGTTGCAGTATCTCCACTCTCCACTTTTCAATCTCCACTCTGTCGTTAAAAGGAGATGTTATAATAAAAATCGGCAAAAGAAAGATAGACGGTAAGCTCTAAGAAAAAACTAAAATAATAAAAAAGAGTTCTTAGAGTAGATAG
>WQUP01000275.1 GCA_009782015.1 Endomicrobiia bacterium
CGACGATTTCTGTATTTTTTGTTTTGTTTTAAGCGCCTGCCACAAAAACTTGGTAGGTATACATCCGCAGTTAAGACAAGTCCCGCCAATCTCGGATTTTTCGATAAGCGCCACTTTCGCGCCAAGCTGTGCCGCTCTCACCGCCGCAGTAAAACCGCCCGGCCCGGAACCTATAACGGCGATATCGTATTTTTTTTGTTCCATTATTTAGGTCTTTTAGTAGTTATTTTCCCGTTTGGAAGCTCGTAAACAATCCGTCCGTTACGGTAAAACACATTCGGCAACCCGTGCTCGCGGTTTTCCTGCTGTGCTTTTTGCGCCGCACGGTTGTAAAGCTTCGTTATTTCATCTATCATTTTATAAGCTTTGACATTCATTTGCTTACCATCCCGATAAAATCTTTATACTTGCCTTCAAGCAAAATTTCCATAGAGCCGCCTGCGTATTTCGCAATTACCGCGCTATTTTCCATATTATAGTATAATACCCACACATCTGCCAAATGCCTGTATATATTCCAAAAGTTATTTATGCTTCTGTAGAATCTTCTTCTTACATCTTCATCGGGAACAAAATGACCGCCTTTTTTGACTCTGTCCTTAATTCTTTCAATACAAACTTCAGGGGAATCTGCAAAGGTATAAAAAATATAAATTTTGTAACCGATCGTTTTTGCCTTCTTAATAAGGTTAATTAACGATTTACCGGCAATCGTAGATTCTAAAATAATAGTTTCTTTTTTAGACATCAATAAATCTAAATTGCTCAAAAGCTTTTTACCGGCAAGTATTCTTACAGAAGCCAAATCCTTTGGATTTATGGATTTGGCAATCTCATCAGCGTTCAAGAATCTGCTATTTTCGTACGCTTTCAAAATTTCATTTGAAAGGGAAGTTTTCCCCACTCCGTTTGCGCCTGCCAAAATAAAAAAATTCAATTCTTTTTTCATATCGGAATATTTGTTGAAAATATGCTATTTATTGTTATCCTGACTTTTTCTTTCATCAATAACCTTAAACTCGCGCCAAAGATTAGTATCTTTAAGCATGTTAAGAATATTTTCTAAAGCCTTTGGTATATCTTTAAAATTTCGTTCACGGCTTCTTCGGGTTTAAGCAGTTTAATGCCTTCTTTGCTGTCTCTTCTGGCTTTGAGTTCTACGTTGCCGTTGGCTAGGTTTTTTTCGCCTATGGTGATTCTGTAAGGGATGCCTATGAGGTCTGCGTCTTTGAACTTTATTCCGGCGCGTTCGTCTCTGTCGTCAATCAAGACGTCAAGACCGGCCTTGGTGAGAGATTGGTATATTTGATCGGTAACTTGCTTTGTTTTTTCATCGGCAAAGTTTACGGGAACGATTATAACTTCAAACGGAGCTATATTATCCGGCCATATTATGCCGTTTTCATCGTTCGACTGCTCTATTGTCGCGGCGAGTATTCTTGTCACGCCTATGCCGTAGCAGCCCATTACCATAAAATTTTCTTTGCTGCTTGAGTCAAGATAAGTTGCGTTCATCGTTTTAGAGTACTTTGTGCCGAGTTTAAAAATATGGCCTATTTCAATTCCTCTTGAAAAAGATATCTTGCTCTTTTTGCATCTCGGGCAGGTATCGCCTTCTACAATTTTCCGTAAGTCGGCTACCGCGTCGTATTTAAAATCTCTGTTTATGTTGACGTTTTTCAAGTGATAATCTTTCTTGTTGGCGCCCGTAACCGCATTGACCGCGTTTAACACGGACAAATCGGCTATGACTTTTATTTTCTTTTTCATATTGACGGGGCCTGCAAAACCGAACGGCGCGCCGGAAACTTCATTGATTGTATTTTCGCCTGCTAAAGCAAGCTCCGTGCTGCCTAAAAATGCCTGAAGCTTTATCTCGTTTACTTCGAAATCGCCTCTTATCAAAACGGCGACTGTCTGTCCGTCAGACATATAAATCATTGTTTTTATGAATTTTTTCGGGTCAGCATTTAAAAATGCCGCGACTTCTTCAACCGTGCCTATATTCGGTGTTAAAACTTCTTCCATCGCAAGATTCTCTGATGTGTCTGCCTCACAAGTTATACATTCGGCTTTTTCGGTGTTTGCTCCGTATCCGCACCCGCAGTGCGCAATTTCTTCCTCGCCGGTTTCGGCAAGAACCATAAACTCATGAGAAAAAGAGCCGCCTATCGCGCCTGAAGCAGCTTCAACTGCGCGGAATTTAAAACCGCAGCGAGTGCAAACGTTCGAATAAGTCTGAAACATCGTTTTATAATACTTTTCCAAGTCAGCTTCGTCGGTATGAAACGAATAGCCGTCTTTCATCAAAAACTCGCGGGCACGCATAATACCGAAACGGGGACGTATTTCGTCTCTGAATTTCGTGCCGAACTGATAGAGCATAACCGGAAGCTGTTTGTAGGACTTTATGTCTTTTCTGACTAAATCCGTAATCCCTTCTTCAGCCGTAGGCGCAAGGCAAAATTCGGCTTCTTTTCTGTCTTTAAGCCTGAACAGCTCCTTGCCGTAAACATTCCATCTGCCCGTTTCAATCCACAACTCTTTCGGGAATATAAGAGGAAGAACAACTTCCTGGCCGCCTGCGGCGTCCATCTCTTCGCGTATTATGTTTTCGACTTTTCTTAAAGCCCTGATCCCGAGCGGCAAAAACTCATAAAGCCCGGAAGCCAGCTTGCGTATCATTCCGGAGCGGATCATAAGTTTTGCGGATATTATATCGGCGTCTGACGGCGCTTCTCTCAACGTCGGGATAAGCATTTTAGAAAAATACATAAATTCCTCTCTCGCTTTTGTAATGGCAGAATATTTTTTTGTTTGTCATCCTGCGTGTAGTCGCAGGATCTATAAATCTATGGATTCTGCGACTACGCGCAGAATGACAACAACGGCAGATCCCCGATTACAAATTTCGGGGATGACACTGGTGGTGTCATCTGCTCACCTTCAAAATCTTAAATTTCATTTTGCCGGCAGGCAGTTCTACGACAACGCTGTCTCC
>WQUP01000276.1 GCA_009782015.1 Endomicrobiia bacterium
TCAGGCTATTTTCGAATACCAAAGCATGATCTGCGCTGTCACGGGACTTGATACGTCGAACGCCTCGCTTTACGACGGCGCTTCAGCCGCGGCCGAAGCGGCTCTTCTTGCGCTGAGAGTAAGCGGGAAAAAGAAAATTCTGATCTCTTCCGCCTTGCATCCCGAGTACATTGAAACGATTAAAACATATCTTGAAAATTTACGGGCAAAACCCGTTATTTTAAATTTATCTGCAAACGGGCGCATAGAAAAAGGCACGGTTGACGCCGAAATTGACGACGATACAGCCGCTGTTATAATCCAGTCGCCAAACTATTACGGAATAGTCGAAAATATGTCAGAGCTTTCAGCCGCGGCAAAGTCAAAAAATGCGCTTTTTATCGCGGTTGTTAATCCTTTGTCTTTAGGAGTATTTGAAGCTCCCGGAGAATACGGGGCAGATATTGCTGTCGGCGAAGGGCAGCCTCTCGGTATGCCGACGAGCGCGGGCGGCGCGACTTTCGGCTTTATGGCCGTAAAAAAAGCGCTTGAGTGGAAAATGCCCGGAAGAATTGTCGGGCAGACTGTCGATAAAAACGGCAGGAGGGGTTTTGTCCTTACGCTCCAGTCCAGAGAGCAGCACATAAGAAGGGAAAAAGCCACGTCAAATATATGCACCAACGCGTCGCTCAACGCTTTGGCTGCGTGCGTCTATATGTCGGGATGGGGAAACGAAGGCTTTAAAAGTCTCTCCGAGACAAATATTTCAAAAGCGAGATACGCGTTTAACAGAATTAAAGGCGTTGAAGGCTTTAAGCCTAAGTTTGAAAACTCCGTGTTTTTTAACGAGTTTGTCATTGAGACGCAAAAAGATACAAAAAAAATCAACAAAGTGTTGCTTAAAAACGGCATTTTGGGGCCGCTGGATTTATCGAAGGATAAAAAATTTAAAAACTGCCTGTTATTCTGCGTAACCGAGCAGAGAACAAAGGCCGAGATAGACAAGCTTGTTGAAATTTTGGCAAAAGCGTAACAGATGCGATGATGCGAAGAGGCGATGATGCGAGGTAAAGACAAAGACGCGTTGTTGCTTGGCCTCCTAGCCTCTTCGCATCCTGGCATCGCCTTAAAAAAACAATGGAAAAACTTTTAAACGAACTATCATCGGAATCTAAAGCGGCTTACGCTGTAAGCTGCGACGTGGAAATAGACTGCGCCGTGCCGGAAAATCTTAAAAGAAAAACCGCGCCCGGCTTGCCGAGTATTGCGGAAAATGACCTTCTCAGGCACTTTACAAACCTTTCAAGAAAAAACTATGCGCTAAGCACAACTTTTTATCCGCTCGGTTCGTGCACTATGAAGTACAATCCTTTAATAAACGAAAGAATCGCTAAGCTTGACGCTTTCAGCCATATTCATCCCTGCCAGCCTGCTGAAACAATGCAGGGCGCGCTTGAAATAATGCACGGCCTTGAAAAAGATCTGTGCGAAATTTCCGGCATGGACAGCTTTTCGCTGCAGCCGGCAGCCGGAGCCCAAGGAGAATTTGCGGGACTTTTGATAATCGCAAAGTATTTCAAATCGATAAAACAAAAAAGAACAAAAATAATTGTTCCGGATTCCGCACACGGAACAAATCCCGCGTCAGCCGCTCTTGCCGGATTTGAAATAATACCTTTAAAGTCTGAGTCCGACGGAAGCATATCTCCCGAAAAGCTGAAAGCGCTTCTAACTCCGGAAGTAGCCGCGATTATGCTTACCGTACCGAACACTTTGGGAGTTTTTGAGAAAAATATTCCGGAAATATCAAAAGCAGCGCATGCAAACGGAACTCTTTTGTACTATGACGGCGCAAATTTGAACGCAGTTATGGGCATAGTGCGTCCCGGCGACATGGGTTTTGACGTCATGCACATAAACCTTCACAAAACGTTCTCTACTCCCCACGGCGGCGGCGGCCCGGGCGCAGGCCCGGTCGGCGTTAAAGCGTTCCTTGAACCGTTTTTGCCGGTTCCACGCATTGAAAATAAAAACGGGAAGTATTTCCTGAACTATAAAAAGTCAAAAAGCATCGGAAAAATGAAAGCGTTTTTCGGAAATTTTCCGATAATCCTGAGAGCGTATGTTTACATAAAATCGCTTGGCGCAAAGGGTTTGAAAAACGCATCGGTACAAGCCGTTTTGAATGCAAACTACATGCTTGCAAAACTCAAAGATAAAATTAACGTGCCGGCGGGAAACAGATGCATGCACGAATTCGTTTTATCTCCCAAAGCCGCGCTGCAAAACGGCGTCAGGACTTTGGACGTGGCAAAGAGGCTTTTGGATTACGGCTATTATGCTCCTACGGTTTATTTTCCTTTGATAGTCGAAGAAGCTATTATGATAGAGCCTACCGAAACCGAATCGAAAGAGACTTTGGACGCATTTATCGAAACGATCTCGAAAATAATTTTGGAAGAATCCGCGCAAGAGCCGCAGAAAGTAAAAGACGCTCCGGCGAATACTCCGGTTGCAAGGCTCAATGAAGTTGAAGCGGCGAGAAAACCGATACTGAAATGGAGTTAACGGCAGTGTGGAGTTTGGAGTGTGAAGTGTACGTGTTTTCGCAAGGGACAAAGTCCTTCGCGAAAACCTATTAATAAGTTTCGAGGACAATGTCCTCGAAACACAATAACTCCACTCTCCACACTTCAAACTCCAAGCTGTCATTAGAAAATTGACAATTTTCGTTCAAATTTGATAGACTTTTCGCATTCTTTAAAACTAATCAAAAAAATTTTCTTGATAAAGGAGCAGGGCATGTCAAAATCTAAACTTTTTGTTTTAGCAGCTGCGGTTTTTGTTTTCGGGGTTATTGCTGTGGGCACGGGATGCGGCGGTAAAGATAAGGCGCAGACAAAAGTTAAGCCGGACGTGGTAATATGGCACTGGATGACGGACAGACAGGCGGCTTTTGATAAACTTGCCGCACAGTATTTTAACGAGACCGGCGTAAGAGTCTCTTTTGAAACATAC
>WQUP01000277.1 GCA_009782015.1 Endomicrobiia bacterium
CGCGCTCAAAGAGATAAGAAAAACGGAATACGATCTCGCGATAGATTTACAGGGGCTCATGCGCAGCGCGTGGCTTGCAAGATTTTCAAAAGCGAAAGTAAAGCTCGGCGTGCCGGGAATGAAAGAAGGCAGCGGCATGCTTATAAAAGAAGTTTATCCGCAGAATGCGAATATGAACGCCACCCTCAGAAATCTCGAGCCTGTGCGTTATCTCACGGATAAAAAATTCACTCCCGAAGCAAATATAAAGATAGACGATTCTGCAATACGCGAAGCCGAAGGACTCCTTTCGGAAAACGGCGTAACCGGAGATTTCATTTCTCTGCTGCCTTTTGCCCGCGGAAAAAACAAAAACTGGAGCGTTGAAAACTATCTGAAGCTTATTGATCTGATAAAGTCAAAGTATCCGCAATTGCAGATTGCAGTTTTGGGTTCATCCGGAGATTACGGTAAGTTGAAGGCCATTGACCTTTGCGGGAAAACAGATATAAGGCAGCTTGTGGCGGTTTTATCAAAAAGCGTTCTGGCAATAGGCGCGGATACGGGTCCCATGCATTTGGCTTCAGTTTTAAACACCGCTTCGGTGTTTATATTCGGCGCTTCGGATATCAACGAAACCGCGCCGTACATAGGCAGGTTTTCTCTTCTTATCAACAAAGAAAATCCGGTTGATATAGATAAAGTTTCTCCGCAGCAGGTATTTGAGGAAGCGGAAAAGTGGCTAAAAATGGAAGCTTAGAGAGCTTGGAAGTTTAGAAGTTTGGCAAAGACTTTGTATGTTGCCGCTGTCTTTGTTGTCATTCCGGAAATTCGTTGTCCGGAATCTGCCGTTAAAATTCCCCTTTTGTAAAAAGGGGTGGCAGGCGCAAGCCTGACGGGGTATGGGCCGTTGCCGTATCTTCGCTCTCCACTCTTTGCTTTGTCGTTAAACGGAGTTCTTGATATGCCTAAAATAGTTTGTTTTCACATGAATCAGCTTGGGGATCTGCTTTTTTCTCTGCCGGTTTTGAAAGCGGCAAAGGAAGAGATGAATGCGGAGATATTTTCCGTTGTAAAGCCTTCGCTTGCGCCTCTTTTGGCTTCATGCTCTCTTGTTGACGGAGTTATTTCAAAAGATTCCGGGCTCTTTCGTCTCGTAAAAGAATTAAAAAAAGAAAAATTCGAAAAAGCTTTGCTCTTTTCCGAGTCGCCGAGCTCTCTCATGTCAGCTTTTTTAGCGGGAATTGAAAGCAGAACCGGTTTTGAAAGCTCTTCATTTAATTTCCTTCTTACCCAAAAATCAAAAAGGGACGGAGTCCCTTCACTTGCAAACAATAAAGAGCTCGGCAAGGCCTTCGGCCTTAACAATATAAAAGACGATTACTCCGCTATTTTAAAAATCCCCGAAGCAAATATTGAAAACGTAAGGAAATGGTTTGCCGAAAATGAGCTTGACCCCGGCAATACCATCGCAATATCCGCGGGTGCAAGCAAAAAGAGGCAGAACAAATGCCTCCAAACGCCAAAATGGGTTGAAGTCATAGACGCTTTATACCAAAAAGGTTTTACGTGCATCTTATCCGGCGCTTCATGGGAAAAAGAAGCTTTATCCGCAATTTCTGCAGCATGCAAAAGCAAACCAAAGCTTTTCACCGCGGAAGGCGGCATATTGGACAGCGCGGCTTTTCTGCAAAGCTGCCGCCTGTTTGTAGGCACAGATTCCGGAGCCATGCACCTTGCCGCTGCCTTAGGCACAAAATGCGTCGGTATTTTCGGCCCGACTGATCCGAACCAAATCGGACCGATGCCGCTGAACAAACATGTAATAATCAAAAAAGACGACATGTCTCAAATCACTCCTTCCGACATACTGGATAAAATCATCAAATAGACTTGAATAATGCCGTGTATTTTTGGTATAAGACTATAAGTTTTAACAACTTGATTTACCTAAAAAACCAACCTTTCACCAAGATATTAGCATCCATGGTTTTAAATTTATCGGCAGTATCTGAAGATTTTTAGCCGCGTTTATATACGCGCATGCACAAGCGTCCGGCAATTTCCGGACGCTTGTCCATAATACAAGGGGGAGGAAATGTTTCAAAAGTTAAGAGTTGGAGCAATGTTTTGTAAAAAAATCGCAGTTTCCGTATTTTTTCTTTCGTTATTTTCCGTTTTTGCATCGGCGCAGACAGTTTCGGATGAAACGACGTTTAATGGCTATTACTACGGCGGCGGAGCCGGAAGCATTTCAATATCTACCAATATTGTTTTTTCTCCTGGAACCATCGGATATTCCGGATCGGGTTTGTCCCTTGACGTTGATTTGCAAGGGCACACTCTTTCATTCTCTGGCGGACATACTTTCGGACAAAACGGCGCAATGTTTTATCTCTCTGCAGGAGGGAGGATGTCGTTTGCTAACGGCGCGTTTAATATCAGCAACAGTTTTGCCGACAAAGGCCCTTACAACTCTGTAACCAACAGTACGCCGACAGCAGACGCCGGAGCAATATATATAGACGGGTCAACTCTTGAATTTACGAATTCGATTGTGCATTTTACTTCAAATACTGCTACAGGTAACGGCGGCGCTTTGGCAAATTGGTTCGCGGGGACGTTTAATGCCGTCAATTCCACGCTGTTTTTTACGGGCAATTCCGCTTATCACGGCGGAGCGATATTTGCCGATAACGGAACATATAACTTTACCGGTTCTACCGTAACATTTGACTCAAATAGTTGTTTATGGAACGGCGGCGCGGTGTATCTTGTCAACTATTCGGGAGGCGCCAACTGGTCATTACTTAATTTTACAGACAGTTCCGTTACATTTTCCAATAACTCTTCTACAGGCACCTATGGCACTACGGGTTCCTATGGCGTGGCAGGCGCGGCGTATGTGTACGGAAGCTCAAGCATGACTTTTACGAATTCGTATGTCAATTTTACCGGCAATAAAACAAACTCGTACGGCGGGGCGATAGATATCGAAGCCGGCG
>WQUP01000278.1 GCA_009782015.1 Endomicrobiia bacterium
ATAATCACGCCGATATCTCCGCATACGCTTACGCAAAGGCCCATGATTTTGTCCGACAAAAACGACATAATTTTTACCGCAAAGAATAAAAACAGCAGAGAAAAAGTTTTAATCTCAATAGACGGGCAGGAAAATTATGCCCTTGAAAACGGCTCAAAAGTCAAAATATCCCTTTACAAAAAACATCTTAAGCTTATAAAAAACCGCAGCAACTCTTATTTTGAAACCCTCAAGAAAAAACTGCACTGGGGAGTGTGAACGGCAGTTAATAGTGAATAGTTGTTTTATTTCGGCTTTGCCGAAATCTATTGCCGGCTTGTTTTCGCAATGCGAAAACACAAAAACTATTAACTATTAATTATTCACTATTCACTAAAAAATTATGTTACTAAACCTAAGCATTAAAAACTATGCGCTGATAGAAGATCTGACTCTGGACTTTAAAAACGGCTTTACTGCCATAACAGGCGAAACCGGAGCCGGCAAATCCATACTCGTAAAATCCATAGAACTGCTTACAGGGGCAAGGGCCGAAGTTTCCGCGATACGCTCTGGCTGTTCTGTTTGCACCATTGCCGCAGTTTTCGAATTCAAAGACAAAAAAATATCCGATTTTCTCGACTCTTTTTCAATTTCCGACAACGGCGACGGCACTGTTTTTCTGCGCAGGACAGTAGAAAATACCGGCAAAAGCAAAGCCTTTATAAACGATTCCCCTGTGAATGTCTCGTCCCTTGCGGCAATAGGCGGACTTCTTATAGATTTTCACAGCCAGGATGAGAAGCATTCGCTTCTTGATACAAATACACAACTCAGCATTCTGGACAACGAAATACCGGATATCGCGCCGCTTTTAAAAAAATGTGCCGAGATTTACGAAGAAGTTAAGGAATTGAAGTCAAAAATAGAGGCTATAAATTTGTCAGATGCCGAAAGGGAAAGAAAAGCCGACCTTTACGCATTTCAGTTAAAGGAGATAGAAGAAGCGGCCATTGAACAAGGCGAAGACGAAAAACTGGAAAATGAGCTGCCTAAGCTTAAGAATGCAGAAAAAATAGCCGCTCTGGCTGAAGAAACTATTGCGCTTTTATATTCGGATGAAGATTCGGCGTTAAACAGAATTCTCAAAGCAAAAAAAAATATAGAGACAATAAACTCTTTCGGAGCCGACGCTGCCGAGCCGCTCTCGCTTGCGGAGCAGGCCTACTACCAGACAGAAGAAGCCTTCAGAGACGTCAACGACATACTTTCAAAAACGGATCAGGATCCTCAAAAACTAAACGCTGCTCTTGAAAGAGCGGAACTCCTAAAAAAACTCAAGAAAAAATACGGCGCCGGCATTGACGCGGTACTCGAGTACAAAAATAAAATCGAAGCGGAGCTCAGCAATCTTAACGATTATAAAAGCAACTCGGAAAAACTTGAAAAAGAACTCAAAGAGAAAACAGAACAGCTTGAAGAAATATGCGATAAAATAAGCAAAAAAAGAAAGAAAGCAGCGGTTTTATTTTCACAACAGGCGCAAAACAATCTCAAAGAACTTGAGATAAAAAACGCCGTTTTCGAAATAAAGTTTGACAGGAAAGAACCGTCCGGAAACGGTTTTGACAGCGCGGAGTTTATGTTCTGCGCAAATAAAGGCGAAAAGCTTCTCCCGCTCAGATCAACCGCATCTGGCGGAGAGCTCTCGAGAGTTCTGCTGGCCATAGAACTTTCGTCAAAATTAAAAAATGACCAAACTACCATATTTGACGAAATAGATACGGGAACGGGCGGAAAGACAGGAGAGAAAATAGGCAAAAAAATCGCGGAACTTGCGCAAAAAAAACAGGTGTTTTCGATTACGCATCTTGCTCAGGTCGCGGCATTCGCCGCAACGCACGTAAAAATTTATAAAGAGACTGAAAAATCAAGAACTTTTACTAAAGCAAAAACCCTTTCGGAAAGCGAACACATCGAAGAAATTGCCAGAATGATATCCGGCGAAAATATAACCAAAGCGGCAATCGAACACGCCAAAAGCTTAGTTCGCCAACAAACGCTTTAAATCATTCGTTGGATTTGGTAGTAATTGTATATGCCCCGTCGGCAGACGCGGTAAGCGAAACGGTAACGCCCTTGGAACCTCCGTACTCATAGTATGCCTCTGCGATGTATCCGTCGCCCGATGTTTTTACCGCAAATTCCTTAAAATATTTATTTGCTCTTGCGTCCACAATGTCTTTGTTTGCAAACTGATCATAATAATCTGTTTTATTCACGGATTCGTATGAATTGCCCGGCCTGGAAGCAAAATGAAGTTCCTCATGAATTTTTAACTCATTGACAAGAGCTATTCCTTCCGCAATTTTTGCCTTTGTCACATAGTTTCTGTAAACCACGCCGGTCATTACGGCCAAAATCCCAAGAACTACCAAAGCAAGTATTAATTCCAAAATAGTTACTCCGCTTGACTTTCTCATAAAACCGCCTTTAATAACATAAATAATCCGCAAGAAGCATTTCTGCAAAATTCAGCAAAAGATTTGGATATCGGCACATCCTTAATTTTTTAACGCGGCAAAAAAATAAAAAAGCCGCCCTCTTTAAAAGAGAGCGGCTTTTTATTTTTGGGATTATATCCCGCTTTCATTCGTAATGGCTTGAGCCGTAGACGAACCGGTAAGGGAAACAGTTATGCCTGATGCACCGGAAGTAGTAGAAGCTGTAGTAGCAGCCGTGAAACCTGTAGCACTGCCAGTAACGTCGAAAGACGTAAAGTACTTGTTAGCTCTCGCATCGATGTCAAGCACAGAATCATAACTAGTATTAGAAACCGTAACGAACTTCCCTTGTTCGGCATAATAAACCTTCTGCGAAGTTTGGATGGAACCGACAAGCGTTCTGCCTTCAGAAGCCATTGCTCTTCTGGTATAACCTCTGTAAATAGGAACTGCCACGATTGCCAAAATACCGACAATGACAATAAC
>WQUP01000279.1 GCA_009782015.1 Endomicrobiia bacterium
TGACGCATGAAGCTCAAAAGTTTATGGGTTTTGTGCGTTTTTCTGCGCACAGCGGCATTCTGATAGCAAAAATCAAACCCAAAAACTTTGTTCTTCCGCTTCTGGCCTTTCATTTTGCGCAAAGGCTGCCGAACGAAAAGTTCGTTATTTACGATGAGACGCACAAATCCTTATGCGCTTATTCCAAAGGGAAATACGTCATTTCAGATGCTTCGGAAGTTGAGTTCCCCCAGCCTGACAGCGACGAACAGCATTACCGCGATTTATGGAAAATGTTTTACGACACAATCGCCGTTGAAGGCCGCGAAAACCCTAAATGCCGCATGACTCTAATGCCGAAAAGATACTGGAACAATCTTACGGAAATGCAGAAAGGCAGGTAAGAATTAACCGGCAAAATGCCCTATTGCCCTTAAAGCCGTTGCCAAACTTCCAATCCTCTAATCCTCCGCCTATAATATTTTGCAAATTTATTACATCATATATATTGTATTTCAGCTCACTTTTGGCTATAGTTTAGGCATATAAAGCCATGGAAAAGAAAATAGTGTCGCTTTTCATCGTTTTTTCATTTTCGGTTTGCATTTTATGCACGCCTGTTTTTTCATTTATAAGCCGTTTTTATTCCGGCAGCGAAGCTTTTCAGAGCGTCAAAACCAACGGGTTTTCCATGGATGTCTCTTTCTCCGGCAACACTGCTTCAAATCTTGATACCTTTACAAAAAATATCAAAGCCCCAAACAAAAAATCAATTGATTTTTCAAGCAATTTAGCGCTCATGCCGTCATCGGTTTCCGTGTCTGCCCAGAAAAGTATCAAAGATACGCCTAATTTTTTAAAATCGATTGATTTTACAAGCAGTTCTAATCTTTTTAGTTTAGACCGATTGCGAATGCGAACGCATCAAAGCCAAAACGCAAGCCCGTTATTTGTCCTTTTCATACTCCTATATATAGGTATGCTAAGGTCTGTTTTTGTATTTTCAAAAAATTACATTTTTTATATTAAAAAACCTCTGTTTGCGCAGCGTCAAACAGAGGTTTTTCATTTATGGGGCAGCTATGGACTTTAAAAAAATTATCTCTCTGTTTACCATGCTTTGCTTTCTTACGGCTTTTGCCGGACAGAATCTGTCATGGGCCGCTGCGGGAAATGAGCCTGCGGCAGGCGGCTTTAAAAAAATATTTAACGACATTCCGGTTATTCCTGCTCAGTACGGAAAAGCCACAAACATATCTGGCGCCGGCATCAATGATGCCAGCGTCAACGACGCCGGCGTCAGTGACGCCAAAACTGTCATAGTCAATATTCAGGATCTGCACTGCCACCCGGAAGCCCAGAAAAATATAAATAAAATCATCGAAACTCTGGTAAAAAATTACAATGTCAAAAGCATATTTGTCGAAGGCGGATACGGAAAGATAAGCACTTCCTGGCTTGACGCAATAGAAAACAAAGATTTGAGAGATTCCATAGCCGACGGACTTTTAAATCAGGGAAGGCTCACCGCAGCGGAGTATTATGCGGTAAAAAATAACAGAAGCGACCTGCTCTTCGGGCTTGAAGACGAAAAAAGGCACAAAGAAAATATCACGCGCCTCGGCTACATCCTTGAAAATAAGCCTAAATACGACGCAGTCGCTGACAGAGTTAAAAGAGAGATTGCGTATCTGGACATAAAATATGCCGGCGAAAGAAACAAAAGATTCAACAGGCTGCTTGAAAAATACAAAAGCGGCGCGGTAACCGCGGATAAATTTTATTCCGTGCTTTACAAATATGTCAAAAACATAAACGAAGCTCCCGACAAGTACAACAATATACTGCCTATAACCATGTCGGACTATCCTAACATTCAGAACTATACGGAGCTTATCAAAATCGGCCAAAAGCTCGACATGAAGCGCGTTTATTCGCAGCTTCAGATGCTTATCGGGGTTTTAAAGGAACGCCTTCCGTACCGGGTTTACAGCTCGTTTCTTCAAGCGACGGACAATTTGTCAAACGCCGACGCTCTGTCAATTACGCTGAACGCTCTGCTCGATGAATACGGTCTTCGCGGCGCAATTAACGGCTACGCGCAGCTTGACCTGTTTTTAAAAACTCAGGCTCTGCGCGCAAATATAAATCCGGTCAAAATGATATACGAAGAAAAAGATCTTATTGAGAAAGTGAGAATAGCCCTCTCCTACGACCAAACCGAAAACGAAGTGGCTTTCCTAAACGATTTCCAAAGTTATTTTGCGGATTATCTAAACAACAAGCTTCTTGCGACCGACTACGAATATTTCGCTGCAAGATTTGCAAAGTTCAGAGAGCTGTACTCCAAGTATGCGCCGACGGACGCTCTCAAAAGCATAGAAAAAGATTTTCCGATTCTTGACGCGTATTACAATCTAAACAACGAAAGAAACGAAATTTTCGTAAACAACATAACGAAGAAGCTCGGCGGCCCGGAAGTTCAGCAGCTCAGAAACGACAAAGACGAAAGGCAGAAGCTGGGAAGTATCGTATCTCCCTCGCCCCTTGCGGGAGAGGGTGGGACGAAGTCCCTGGGTGAGGGGTTGCCGTTAACTCCGCTCGCCACACTTCAAACTCCACACTGCTCCGAAAAAGAGCTCCTCAGTTCCGCTCAAAACGTAATCATAGTAGTCGCCGGCGGCTACCACAGCCTAGGCCTTCAAAAACTGCTGAGCGAAAAAAATATTCCGGTAATAACCTATACCCCAAACGTAACATCAAACGTTGCATCCGCTGAAAAAACTTATGACGAAGTCATCAGAGAGCAGAGCACGTTTCTAAAAGAAGCTCTGGCTTTCACTATAGCGTCGCAGGCAACAACGCGTGAGCAGTTTTTGCTTATGGCTCAAGCCGGAGTCAAAATTCTTGAAAAAGAGGGATATTCCGAAGCAAACATTCTGGAACTCGTAAAAGCCATGCTGCCGGCG
>WQUP01000280.1 GCA_009782015.1 Endomicrobiia bacterium
GAGAGAGTCTCCTATGGTCAGAAAAAAGACGCTCTGGGCAACCCACTTTGCCGGAGCGTCTTTTTCGTATGAGAATTGCAGCGAATCTTTTGAAAACGTATCGTAAACAACGCACGGAACCGGAAACTTCGAGTAAAAATGGCAGCCTCTTTGCACCGCTTCTTCAAGCTCTACCGGAAGTTCCGCGGAGTTTGTAAGCTTTTTTATCACGCGGACTATTTCCCTGACGCGCAGATTGACTTTGAAGTTCTTAATCTTTCTCATTTTATTTAGCGCGGACAAAGCCTTGTTTTGCGGCTTTCAAACGCTCGCGCCTTCTGGTTTCATACTCATATACGAGCGGCGTGCATATAAATATTGTGGAGTATGCTCCGAGAACGGTTCCGATAACCATGATGTAAGCGAAAGTGTGTATAACTTCTCCGGCCAGAAAGAATAGCGAGGCCGAAACAAAAAACACGGTTACCGTGGTCACCATGGTTCTCAAAAGAACCTGGTTGATGCTCCTGTTGATTATCGTGCCGAAATCTTCTTTCGCGCTGAGCTTTAAGTTTTCTCTCATTCTGTCAAACAGCACTATGGTATCGTTTATCGAATAGCCCGCCACGGTAAGCAAAGCCGCGATAACGGTTATGTCTATCTCTTTATTGACAATCAAAACCATGCCGAAAGTGATGATAACGTCATGGATTATGCCGATAACTCCGGCAACTCCCCAGGTAAAAGACTTAAACCTGATAGCAACATACAAAATCATGCCTGCAAAAGCCCAAAGAAACGCTTTCAGCGCCTGGCTTGAAAGATACTCGCCCACGGAAGAGCCGACGAATTCCACTCTGTCAACTCTGAAATTATTGTCCGGAAATTTTGCCGAAAGCGACGCCTTGACGTTGTCCTCAAATTCATGCTGCGAACCTACGTTTTTTTTAGCTCTCAACATGACGATCTTGTCGGAAGTCTGAAGCTCGAAAGATTTAAGACCGCCTTCTTCAAGCGCGCTGCGCACGTCATGAAGCACGACGCTTTTTTCAAAAGTCATCTGCATGAGCATACCGCCGGTAAAATCTATTCCGTAATTAGGGCCGCCTCTGTAAAAAAAAGCCGCGGCCGAAACGGCTATCAAAAACAGCGAAATGGCGAAATAGTAGCGTCTGTTTGCGATGAAGTCTATGTGGATTGTATTGATGAATTTCACTTTTTTCCCCTCCGATTTTTGTCACCCTGAACTTGTTTCAGGGTCTGTTGTTAATCTTTTTTACGACGAGATCCTGAAACGAGTTCAGGATAACGGCTTACGGCTAAACTATATTTTAAAATCAAGCAGCAAGTTTTCTTTAAACAAGAAGTCGTAAATTAACTTCGTAATCACTATAGCAGTATATAAGCTGAGGCAAAGACCTATGGAAAGCGTTACGGCAAAACCTTTTATAGGGCCTGTTCCAAAACCAAACAGAAAGACAGCCGCTATAAGCGTTGTCACGTGCGCGTCAAATATTGTCCAAAAAACTTTCTGGTATCCCGCGTCAACCGCGGCTCTTGCGGTTTTTCCGCCTCTCAACTCTTCCCTTATCCTCTCCAAAATAAGAACGTTTGCGTCAACCGCCATGGCAAGAGTTAAGGCTATGCCGGCGACGCCCGGGAGCGTAAGAGTAAACTGAAAATAAGCCATAAAAGCCATAAGCATGATGAGATTTATAACCAAAGCGAAGTCCGCGATTAATCCGGACTTTCTGTAGTACACTAGCATAAACACAAGCACGAGCCCGACTCCCGTCAAAGCCGACACAAATCCTTTTTTAATTGAATCGTCTCCGAGCGACGGCCCTACGGTTCTTTCTTCGATTACGTTTACCGGAGCGGGAAGCGCGCCGGCCCTGAGAACTGTCGCCAGAAGCCTTGAGCTGTCGGCGTCAAAGTTGCCTTCTATTATGGCTTTGCCGTCGGGTATTCTTGAACGTATTACGGGAGCAGACTGCACTATGCCGTCAAGCACTATCGCGAGGTTTCTATTTATGTTTCTTTCGGTTATGTCGGCAAAAGTTCTTCCGCCCTCTTTGTTGAAAGTCATCGATATTATCGGCTGGCCGAACTGTCCGCCGAACTCCACTTTAGCATTTGTCAGCGCCGCGCCGGTCAAAACGGCTTTATCTAAAACGTAATAACCCGTATCTTCTTTGCTGGCAAAAACATCGGCGCCTTCGGGCATGACTTGCCGTATTTCGGGATAAGCTTCGGGATTGTTTCTAAACTGTTCCGGAGTGATATTTTTATCTCTTATAAGATCAAGAACCTTCCCCGCTTCGGGGCTGTTATTTACTATTCTAAATTCCAGCAACGCCGTCTTTCCGATAAGTTCTTTTGCCGCTTTCGGATCTTTAATGCCGGGCAGCTGCACAACTATCCACTTGTCTCCCTGCTTGGCTATCATAGGCTCGGCAACGCCGAACTGGTCTATCCTGTTTCTTATGATCTCCGTGGCTCTGTCAACAGCGTCCCTCATCTTTACATTTTCGTCGAGTTTTGAAGCGTCAACTTCAAGGAGAAGATGAGTCCCGCCTTTTAAGTCCAGTCCCATCTTAAGAGCTTTGCCGAGAATGGGATCCTTCTCCTGCTCAGCCGTTGTCCTTCTTTCGGCAGACATCCTTGCCCACCGCAGCGACGGCCATAAAGCGTAAATCGAAAAAACCAAAAGCCCCAGCGTAATCCATAACTTCCAATTGATTTTGCTCATCAGAGTAGTTTCCTTTCGTTTATAATTAACTCAAAATTGCATCCTAAAAAAGCCGCGGCTCTTCTGCACATAAGCATCCTGGACATAAAAATTTCAAAATATTCCATAACCTGAGATCTCTGCGTGTCGATTGTCAGCTGAAGCGATATAACCTTTTTGTCCTTAAGCACCTTGAGAAAAGAACGTTCCGCGGCAAGATTTACCCTG
>WQUP01000281.1 GCA_009782015.1 Endomicrobiia bacterium
ACCGTCGCTTACGAAAACGAGTACTGGCTCAGGTGGATACTCGCCGTCGCGCCGATAGCTTTTGTTCTTATAGCTTTGCTTGTTGGCATAATGGCCGGCAAAGGCGGAAAAGCCATAGGCTTCGGGATGAGCCTGGGAGTAATATTTGTTTATTATATGCTGCTTATTTTTGCGCTGAACGCAGGCGAGAAAGGTTACGCCCCCCCGCAATTTATAATGTGGCTGCCAAACGCCGCAGTGGCGGCGTGCGGGATATTTTTGTTTACGAGAATGGTGAAAAAATAAAAATAGAAGTTGAGAGAGCTGGGAAGCTGAGAAGTTGAGCAACAACGACAACAAAGCCTTTGTCTTTGCTCAGCTTCTCAGCTTCCCAACTTCTCAGCTTCTAACAAAGAGTTAAAATGAGAATAATCTATTTCTACGTCTCCAGGCAGTTTCTAAAGATATTCTTCTTCACGGCTTTTGCCTTTGGATTTATCGTGCTTATTTCCGAGCTTTTCCGGCAGATCGGCTTTTACATGGAGTATAAAACGCCGTTTATAGTTATGGCGCAGCATCTTCTCTCGAATATTCCGTGGTGGATAATACAAGTTCTGCCCGTGGCGACGCTTCTGGCCTTGCTTTTTTCCCTGGGAGATCTGGCGAAGAAAAACGAGATTACGGCGATAAAAGCGGCGGGCGTCAATTTATGGAAGCTGATTGCGATGTTTATGATTATCGGCGTTATGATAGGCGCAGGCGATTTTGCGGCAAGAGAGTTTGTTGTGCCTTATACGACCAAGTTTAACGAACGGATAAAAAAAGAGAAGATACAAAAAGAAGAAGTATATGTAAAAACAGAATTCAACAATCTCATCGTAACCATGCAGAACAACACAAGGATTACCGTAGGCCATCTGGACACAAAAAAGCGGCGCATGACGGACATAATAATAGAGCATTACTCGGAAGATTTCAGGCTTGAGAAGCTGATTATCGCGCCCGGCGGAAACTGGAAAGACGGAACATGGATGCTTGAAAACGGCGTAATAAGGGAGTTTAAAAACGATTTCTGGAACGAAATAGCTTTTAAAAGCTACGATTCCGGCATACATCTCAAGCCTAACGATATAGCCTTTAGAAAGATGAACTACGAAATGATGAACTTGCACGATTTCAAAAAATACATAAACCAGCTCAGGATATTCGGGCAAACCGCTCTCAGCGAAAGAATAGCTCTCCAAATAAGATACGCGTCGGTATTTGCGCACCTTATCGTAATGATGATAGGCATACCTTTTGCTCTGGGTTTCGGAAACAAGCTGGGAAAAATCTTAAGTTTTACGCTCGCGCTTGCCGCGTCCTTTGTTTACTGGGGCGCTCAGGCCGTCACCCAGTCCATGGGAGAAAACCTCATTCTCTCCCCCGTCATGGCCGCATGGCTTCCGAACATAATATTTTTTATCATAGGCGCGTACTTGCTGGCAACAGTGAAGAAATAACGGCGATAACGGCAGAAGTTCGGCAGCTCGGAAGCCCGGAAGTTTGGTAACGGCGATAACAGCGGAAGTTTGGCAGCTCGGTAGTTCGGAAGTTTGGTAACGGCGTACAACAAAGACTTTGTATTTGCCGAGCTGCTGAGCTGCCGAACTTCTAAGCTTCGCCGCCAAAGGCGGCTCGCTCAACTTCCCAACTTCATTTTAAGGTAAAGCTCTTCGTGCTGAAGAACGTTGTAGTTGATGTCAAACTCTTTGCCTACGGACTCTCTGGCAGTCTGTCCAATTTTACGTCTGATTTCGTCGTTGTCTATGAGATAAAGCGTTTTTTCCGCAGTATATTGAAAATCATAAGGCTTTGCCAAATAGCCGGTTTTCCCGTCTTTTACAACTTTGCTTATTCCCCCGACGTCGTTTGCAACAACGGGCTTTGCGCAGCACATCGCGTCCAAAATGGTCCGCGGCAAGCCTTCCCAAAGAGACGTCATAACAAAGACGTCGCAGGCGTAGAGCAAATCAATTATATCCCTGCGCCAGCCGAGCAGCGTAACTTTTTTCTCAAGGCCTAGACGGGCAATCAAATCTTCAAGCTCTTTTCTCAGCTCTCCGTCTCCGACTATAAAAAATCCGGCGCGCGGATTTTTTTTGCACACAATGTCCGCGGCTCTTATAAAATCTTCCAAATTTTTCTGCGGCTTAAAAGGGCCGACGGTAATTACGATTTTGGCGCCTTTATCCGCAGTTAAAGTATTTCTGAAATCCGGATCAGGCGTATACTCTTTATATTTTCGCGTATCTATTCCCGAACAAATTATCGTAAACTTTTCCCTCTTTGCTATCTTGTGTTTTACTCCTTTTTCGATGTCTTCTTCGTTTTCGACTATAAGCTTGTCCGAAAACAGCGAGCAGAACTTCTCAAGAAATATGTACAGATATTTGACGTGCCGTTTCTGAGTGTCGTTAAAGCTGTAGCCGTGTATGGTGTGCACAATAGTTTTTATTCCGCAAAGCTTTGCGGCAAGCCTTCCGACTATGCCGGCTTTTGAAGAATGGGTATGCACGATATCCGGCTTTTCTATTTTCAAAATCTTAATGATGTGAAGCAGGGCTTTCAAATCTTTCAAAGGCGAAATCTCGCGCACAAGGTTTGAAAGAGAATACACCTTGAGTTTCTCGGCGGCCTCGTTGTCAAGCATGCCTCCTTTTCCGGTTACAAGAAAAGCGTCATACTTGTCTTTATCCAGATTTTCCGCAGCGTAAAGCGTAAACTTCTGCGCGCCGCCAAGCTCGAGTTTAGTGATTATATAGCAGACCTTCAGCATTTAGCTTCCTTTTTCATTTTCATCAACGCCATGTTAAACTTCTCGGCTCCGTTTTCCACGTCGTCTTTTGTTATCTTTATTCCGGTCTTAGAAAAAAGTTTTGCGTTATCCAGAACAAACTGCTCTTTTACCGGCGCGCCTGGTTCAAAGACAACGTTGTTTTTCCCCGCAAGAGCCGTAAGCAAAAAATCCATAGTTACGGGAAATCCGGCGGAGACATTATATGTGCCCGAAATGCCGTTTCTGATAAAAAACGACAGCGTCTTGTGCAGAAAATCTTTTGTTATGAAGTCTTTTTTGGTTTCTTTGGACTGATCAACGAAAAGTTTTCCGTTTTTAAGAATGCTTTCGGTAATCCAGCCCATAAAAGTCTTGTAACCGCTGCGCAGAACCGGCTCGCCTATAACATTTGACACTCTAAGCGCCGACAATCTGTCTCCTAAAATATCATAAAGTTTTTTTTCGGCGGCGGCTTTGTTTTCCGAATAGAAATCAAAAGGATTGAGCGCGTCGGTTTCTTTGTAAGCAACAAGCTCGGCGCTTGTGCCGTAAACTTTTCTCGAGCTGAAAAAAATAAAGTTCGTTTTCGAATCGCGCAGTTTTTCGGCTATCTGCACATCGATTATTTTGTCTTCGGCTATCCTTCTTGAAGCAAAATCCGGATGTATGGAAAAGTTTATTACAGAGCCGGCTTCCTTTAAAATTTCAAGATTTGCGCTTTCATTCCACGATTGAAAAGTCATATACGACAACTCTATGCCGTCAAGATACGGAAGCAGTCCTGAGAAAAGATAACTGTCCGCTCCTATTATTACGCATTTGTTCGTTTTAGCTTCCATCACCGGCTTTCCCCGTTTATCAAAGATGCCGCGGACATGGCGTCTTTGATGTTTTTTTCTATAAAAGAATATTCCCACGCGCCGTATCTGCCTATTGAGTAAATGCCGTTTTTAATCAGAAACTCGTTTATAGTGTCGAGCGAAGCTTGCCTGTTTTTGTCGAAAATCACGTAGGCGTGCGGCATATCCGTTATATTTACCGATACTATTTCGTCGTATTTTCCTATCAGACCGGTTTTTTTAAGGACATTAAGGACCTTAAGGTCCTTAATGTCCTTAAGGTCTTTAAGAGAACCTATAGTTGAAAACTCTACGTAAAGGCTGTAATGGCCTTTCGGCGCTGCCGAAGCGCTGACATTGGAGTAAATGCCTACTCTGTAAAACGGAAACTTTGTTTCCGGGATATACAGCCAGTGCTGTCCTCTCAGAATTTTCGGAACGCCGTTTTTGGCTTTGACGCCGAGATTTATGCATCTGACGGAGTTGCATACAAGTTTATCCGCAGCCTTTTTTACGGTCGGCGGAACGCCGTTGATCTGCTTTACAAGCTCCGTGAGCGGCTGGGTTGAAATTATATCCGTATATTTTATTTTTTTGCCGTTTTCGGTAAAAACGGTTTTGCTTTTTATGTCTATTTTTTGAGTTTTGCTGTTGGTCTCGACTTTGACTTTTTTCAAAAGGCCGTCAACCAAAGCCTGGCATCCGCGTTGTTTCGGATAGTAAAAAACGCTGTTGTAGCCGTACTTTTGCCTGTTTGCCGCGTATGCGGATTTTATCATGGTTTCGGCGTCGGGTTTCGGCACAAAATGGCCGGACCAGAGCGCGGTCATCTTTTTTAAGTCATAGCTCCAGAGCTTTTGGTTGTACGGCCGCATAAAGTATTTTGTTATGCCTGCGCCGAACATCGCCATGCTCCAGTCTATATAAGGCATAGAAGTGGACACATCGCCGTCTTTGCGCTTTAATATGCCGTCAACACATTCCTTTTTGGTTTTTTGATCAAGATAGTAGAGATTTGCCTGAAAAGGAAACGGAATTAATTTCTCTTTGAGGTATATCGACGCCTTTCTTTCGACTTCTTCGACTCCGCCGGCAAGGCCGTTTACGAGTTTTTTGATTTTTTCGTCTTTGATGTGTATAAAATGTCCGGAGCAGTCGTAAGTGAATCCGTCTTCATAAAAAGAGCGGCACAAGCCGCCGGCCTGCGGTTTTGCTTCAAGAAGCGTATAAGGCGTTTTCAAAAAATAAGCAGCCGAAAGCCCGCTTATTCCCGCGCCGATTATGACGACGTGCTTTTTCATTTTACCCTTTTTCAAGACAGAGTGAAGATTGAAGAGTGGAGAGTGAAGATACTACAACTGCTCTGGATTGCCGCGGGAACTTTGTTCCCTCGCAATGACAGCAAAAAAGTCTTTGTCGTATCTTCACTTTTCACTCTCCACTCTTCACTCTGCTGTTTTAGTCTATTTTCACCGCGGCCAGCTTTAAACTGCCTATCCAAAGGCCTAGAACTACCAAGCAGAACAAAAGCATCGTATAAACGCTGCTGAGAACGGTCATCATGTACGCGCACAGCGCGAGTATCGCGCACGCGGAGTATGTAATCGCGAGTATCTGCCTTCTTGAGAAGCCCATCTTTTCAAGCCTGAGCGAGTAATGGTCTTTGCTGCCCGCAAGAGGCGACTTGCCTTTGCGTATTCTGAACCAGCTGACAAGAAAAGTTTCGTAGATCGGCACGGCAAGTATAAGTAGCGGCGCAAAAAGTCCTAAATTGTTGACTTTTGTATAAGACGTTCCGAGAGCAAGGCTTGCCATAATAAATCCTATAAAAAGGCTGCCCGTGTCCCCCATAAAAATCTTTGCCGTCTTAGAGAGATTGTACGGTATAAAACCAAGCAAAGCTCCGGCAAGCGCAGCCGCGCAAAAATTTACGTAAATCATTTCGGTCGGCAGGGATATGAAGAGAAACGCCAAAGCCGCTATTGCGGCTATCCCGCTTGAAAGCCCGTCCATCACGTCTATTATGTTAAAAGCGTTCGTTATGCCGACTATCCATATCATGCTGACAACGCAGGAAAGCCAGTAAACCGCAATAAAATTTATTCTTATGTCAAAAACAAAAACTACTATCGACGCCGCGGCAAACTGCACGGCCAGCTTAAGCTTGGGCCCGAGCCCTTTAAACTTGACGTCGTCTATAAAACCGAGAGCCAGCATTATGAGCGAGCCGTAAATTATGCCTCTGATGCTTCTGAGCGTTCCGCCGGGAAAATGCGTGACAAAACGTATGAGAAACAATGAAACAATCCATCCGCACGCTATGGCAAGGCCGCCGAGGTAAGGGGTGCTGACTTTATGAGTTTTGATCTCCGTTACAGGACTGTCGAGAATCCCGAATTTCACGGCAATGCGTCTGAAAAAAGGCGTGGATATAACCGCTATAAAAAGAGCCGCGGCAAAAGCGATAATATAAAGCTGCTGTTCTGCGCTCATCTATCCCCCCTTATAACGACAATTAAAAATTACGAATTAAAAATTACGAATATAAAGACAGGAAACCGTTTGTAATTATCTATTTTGCCGTTGTAGTTAATTTGTAATTTTTAATTTTTAATTTCCGTTCCCGCCGTTTCTTTCGGTCTGAACATCTCCGACGGAGCTATGTGCAGTTTGTGGAAAATGTATCTGCACAGTATCCACAGCGTTTCAAGGCCGTATTTAAAACTTCTTCTGAAATTGATCGAAGAAGCTTCGTCAAAATACTTTGCCGGAACGGGAATCTCGCCGATGCGCAGGCCGCAGGCCGCAGCCTGAACCAGTATATGCTGGTCAAAGACAAAGTCGTCGGAATCAAGTTCGTAATTTATCATCTCAAGCGCTTTTCTCGAAAACGCTCTGTATCCGGTATGATATTCGCCGAGATTCAAACCCAGAACGATATTTTCGGTAATCGTAAGACACCTGTTGAAGAAATACTTGTAAAACGGCATGCCGCCTTTAAGCGCTTCTTTGCGCGTCCTTATGCGGTTTGCCAGCATTATATCGCAGACGCCGGCGCTTATCAATCCCGTAAGAAAAGGCACAAGCCGCGGATCGTATTGGTAGTCGGGATGCAGCATAACCACTATGTCGGCTCCGGCTTCAAGCGCGGCGTTATAGCATGTTTTCTGGTTGCCGCCGTAGCCTTTGTTTTTCTCATGAACTATCACTTTAAGCCCGAGCTCTCTAGCCACCTCAACCGTATTATCCTTTGAAAGATCGTCAACGAGAATCGCCTCGTCATAACTGCCCCGGGGAATGGCCTCAAGCGTCTGCTTCACGGTCTTTGCCGCGTTGTAGGCCGGCATGACGATTATAATTTTTTCTTTGTTCATATAAAAATCCTTTATTTAATTAAAGTTAATAGTTAATAATGAATAGTTAATAGTTTAGGAGCGGGCTTTGCCCGCAATTTTATAGATTCTGCGGCTCAGCGCAAAATGACAAGCCATGTTGCCGTTAACTATTAACTATTCACTATTAATTCTTAACTGCCGTTTCAAACTTAAACAGGTCCGCAAAAGATATTTTTTCTTTTAGTATGCTTGCAAGGCCAAGCGCGGAGATCACTATTATCTGAAGGAAATGGTATATGGCTATGCAGGCAAACGCGTGGTCTTTTGCTACCCCCAGCGCGCCAAAAGCCGTAACGCCCATAAACTCAACCGCGCCTATATACCCCGGAGCCGTGGGTATTATCGCGCCTATGCCTATTATTATCACGACAAAAATGCCGCCCAAAATAGATATTTTGATGCCGCACGAATATGCTACCATGACGAGAAAGAAGCTCTCAGTCACCCACGTCAGCACCGTGATAAACAGCGCCGAAGACATAATTGCGGGCTTTCTCAAAACCATAAGACCGCCGGTAAACTTGTCAAACAGCTTCGTAACGAAACTTTTGACCTTTTGCGGCATCGGCAGTTTTGAAACGAAGTTAAGCGCCTGCTCGTCGTTTTTAGATATCAAAAACAGCATCGCAAGCGCGCCGCCGAACACTATGCCGGAAACGTAAAAAGACCTTTTTATAAACTCGGGAAACGGCATAACTATCATTATTATAAAAAAGAACGCCACAAATATTATGACGTCCATAAGCCTTTCCACGACTATAGTCGCAAGCACGCTGCTTCTTGATACGCCGAGTCTTTCTCCGGTAACTTTAGCCCTTACGACTTCGCCCAAACGCAGAGGAATTATGTTGTTCATAAAAAAGCCGAGCACGGTATATGGAAAGTTCTCAAAAATGCGCGTCTTTTTTACCGGAAGCAGCATAAAATAATATCTGACGGCTCTGAGCGCGTATGTAAAAGCGTAAATCAAAACGCCGGGCATCAAAATATAGTAGTCGGCGTTTTTGATAAGCTCAAACGACTTTCTGAAATCTATCTGCCTAAGCGTCAGCCATATCAGCGCCGCGCTGAACAAACACCCCAGAAGTATCTTGAAAAAATGTTTTTTGAACATAAAAACCTTTTAACTGCAGTTAACAATTAATAGTTAATAATTGGGTGTCTCTAATAACCCATGCTTGTCATCCCGGAAGGCAGTAGTCCGGGATCTGCCTTAAAGCTTGTTCGACGACAAAAAACTACAGATACCGG
>WQUP01000282.1 GCA_009782015.1 Endomicrobiia bacterium
CGGGCTGTACAGCGCTTTAGTTGACGGCAGCCAGAAAGCAATGATTTCCGATATCGTAAGCAAAGATTTGCGGGGAACAGGTTACGGCATTTATCACGCTGTTTTGGGAATTACTCTCTTGCCCGCAAGCCTGATTGCGGGATTGCTCTATGACAATGTAAGCTCCAATGCGCCGTTTTATTTCGGCTCAATAATGGCCTTGATTGCGGCTGTATTAATGATAATTTTCGCAATAGCAAACAGGAAAACGAATCAATAGAAAAAAAATTGAAAATGAATTTGATATTTAAATGCTGTTTTAGTATAATTTGCAGGTATTTAAAAGCACAAAATGCATTAAATAAACACGCGGTTGGATTTGCCGAAGGTCTCTAAGGAATAATTCTTAGGGTTTCGGAGTTTGAAAACCGCGGAAGACATTACCGGTTAGCGGCTTTTGCCGCCGGAACGGAATGTAAAAAACCAAAGGAGAAGTAAAAATGGCCAACATTACAATGAAGGCTTTGCTGGAAGCCGGCGTTCATTTCGGACACCAAACCAGAAGATGGAACCCGAAAATGGGTAAATACATTTTCGGCACAAGAAACAAAATCCACATTATCGACCTGCAAAAAACCCTCAAAGAGCTTAAGAAAAACTACAAAGTGGTGCGCGATTATGTTTCCGAAGGAAGAGACGTGATTTTCGTCGGAACAAAAAAACAGGCTCAGGTTCCGGTGAAAGAAGAAGCCGTGCGCTGCGGAGCTTATTTTGTTTCCGAAAGGTGGCTAGGCGGAACGCTTACCAATTTTGAAACATTAAAAAAATCTATCGGCCGCCTCAGAGAAATAGATAAAATGAAAGAAGACGGGGTGTTTGCCGTTTTATCAAAAAAAGAGCAGTCTCAAATTGAAAAAGAGAGAATAAAACTTCACAAATCTTTGGAAGGACTGAAATCTATGTCAAAACTTCCGGGTTTAATGTTTGTCGTTGACCCTCACGAAGAAGCGACGGCGGTTTCGGAAGCCAGAAAATTAAATATACCGGTTGTAGCTATCTGCGACACAAACTGCGACCCTGATGTAGTAGATCACCCGATACCGGGCAACGATGACGCTATAAGAGCCGTAAAACTTTTCTGTTCCATAATCGCTGACGCCGTTTTGGAAGGCAAAGGCGTAACCGAGAAAAAAGAAAGCGACGATTCCGAAGATGTTTTGGAAGAAAAATCCGGAGAAGCCTCAACTGAAAAGCTTGCCGAAGGAGACGCAGATGTCAACTGAACTTATAACTAAACTCAGGGAAATGACCGGAGCGGGCATTTCCGATTGCAATAAAGCTCTTAAAGAAACCGGCGGCGATTTGGAAAAAGCCGGCCAATGGCTTAGGGAAAAAGGCATAGCGTCGGCGGTAAAAAGAGCCGGCAGAAGCGCAAAGCAGGGATTAGTCCATTCTTATATTCACGGAAACGGCACTTTGGGCGTTTTGGTTGAAGTCAACTGCGAGACGGATTTTGTCGCAAAAACCGACGATTATAAAGAGCTTGTAAAAGAAATAGCTATGCAAATTGCAGCCGTATCGCCTCTTTACGTGACAAGAGAACAGGTTCCGCAATCCGCTCTTGACGCTGAAAAAGAAATTTATAAGTCCCAGCTTAAAGAAGAGGGAAAACCCGAAAAAGTCTGGGATAAAATAATTGAAGGGAAAATTGAAAAATATTATTCCCAAGTATGCCTCTACGACCAGAGCTATATGAGAGATACGACGGGCAAAACCACGGTAAAAGATTTGGTAAACGAAAAAATCGGCAAAATCGGCGAAAATATCGTCATAAAAAGATTTGCCAGATTTAAACTCGGGGAAGAATAAATGTCAGTAAAAAGGGTATTGCTTAAACTTTCGGGCGAGACGCTTTCTGACGCTAAGTCCTCAATAAGCGAAGAAAGCCTTAACAGGACGGTTTCTGAAATAAAATCCGCCTGTTCTTCAAACGTCGTGCAGCTTGCGATAGTTCTTGGCGCGGGAAACATTTGGCGCGGCGCCGGAAAAAGCGTTGACAGGACAAGCGCCGACAAAATGGGCATGCTTGCCACCGTTATGAACTCTCTGGCTTTAAACGACGTTTTAAACAGGGAAGGCCTGAAATCAAAAATATTTTCGGCTGCCGGCGTAAGCTCTTTTGTCGAAAAATTCAACAAAGAAAAAGCGATAAGAAGCCTTGAAGACGGGTATATAACTATTTTTGCCGGCGGAACCGGAAATCCGTTTTTTACCACGGATACGACGGCCGCGTTAAGAGCCGCGGAAATCAAGGCTGATATAATTTTGAAAGCTACTCAGGTAGACGGAGTTTACAGCGCTGACCCGAAAAAAGACGCAAACGCCGTTAGATTCGACAAACTTACTTTTAAGGAAGCCATAGATAAACAGTTAAAGATTATGGATTCTTCGGCTTTTGCTTTATGCATGGAAACAAACATAGAAATTTCCGTTTTTGATTTTTATAAAGACGGAAATCTAAGAAAAGTTCTAAACGGCGAGAAAATAGGAACGATTATAACGGCAGAGTAAACGGCAGTGAGTAGTGAGTAATGAGCAGTGAGTAGTTGTGGTGTGCGGCGCAGCCGCACGTATAATAGGTGCGCAAAGCGCACTCCATAATTACTCACTACTCACTCCTCACTACTAACTACTCACTGCTTTTATTGGGGGAATTATGCAGCTTCAAAATCTTTTTTCGGTTTCTGAAGAAGCGATGAAGAAAACGATAGAAAAAGTTAAAGCGGATTTGTCTTCGATAAGAACGGGCAGGGCAAGCGCCTCGGTAATTGAGGGCATAAAAGTTGAAAGCTACGGTTCTTTGATGTCTATAAACCAAATTGCGGGCATCAGCGTTCCCGACGCGAAAACAATAGAAATAAGGCCTTG
>WQUP01000283.1 GCA_009782015.1 Endomicrobiia bacterium
GGAACAAAATATACGCGAGATGATATTTAACCCTCTGAATATGAAAAGCTCGTCAACCGATTTGAAAAGTTATTTGAAATCCCAAAACCGAGCGGCCGGGCACAACTATTATGACGGAAAACTTATAGCGCTTAAAGACACCAGCCCGTATATGAACTGGCCATACACGTTTGCGCCGGCAAGCGGCATCAATTCAAACATAGACGATATGTCGAGATGGCTTCTTTTTCTGATAAACGGCGCTTCGGCGTACGGCAACACCTTTATCTCCGCGCCTAATTTCGAAAAACTTTTTGAAAGGCACATATTTGTAAGTAAAAGCTCTTACGACAATACGAAGAGCAACTACTACTGCCTCGGATGGAGATGCTCCGAATACGAAAACGGCGAAGATATTTTCTGGCATGCGGGATCTACCGACGGACACGGAGCGTATGTTTCATTTTTGAGAGATAAAAAAATAGGCCTTGCGATACTTATGAACCTTCCTAACGGCAGAATGGCCGACGCGCTCAGCAAAAGGCTTTACGACAGCTATCTGCAAAATCCCGAAACCGACTGGAGCGAGGTTAAGCTAAAAGAGGCGGATAACGCGTATAAAAACAGATACGTAAAAGATCCTCCTTCCGCAGTAACGCCGCCGCTTAAATTGGAGAAGTACGTCGGAAAATATGAGAATATTTTATACGGAGTAACAGAAGTGAGGCTGCAAAACGGCAAACTGCAGTTCAGCGCAGGCAGCAAAAAACTTTGGATTACTATGAGGCATTTCAGCGGCAACTCTTTCGATGGCGCCGGCGTTGCAGGCTGGAAGTTCAAAAAGCCGATGTTTGTTTTTAAGGTCTATGAAAGTTCAAACGTCAAAGCTCTTTACGTCGAGGATATGTCCGACGGCGTTGACGCCGTCTTCAGAAAAATCAAATGACGGCTGAAAGGTATCCATAGGCCGTCATGTTGAGCGAAGCGGCGAAGCCGCGCAGCCGAAACATCTGCCTTGAACGGCAGACCCTTCGGCGGAGTTTATCCTCGAGTGTCTAAATCGGGGGCTCAGGGTGACAAATCTGCAATGCTAATCAAAAAAGACCAAACCACCATACAAAACTATTTCGAAGATAATTCCGGCGTGCGCGGTTCGCACGCTGATTTTGCCGCAATAGCGGAAAATGAAGAAGACATAGCAGCATTCCTGCCGGAAATGGCCGCGAAAAAGATTCCCGTAACGGTCGTGGGCGCTTTGACAGGAAACACGGCATCCGGCCTTGCTTTCGGCGGCGCCGTATTGTCGCTTGAAAAGCTCAATAAGATCGGCGATATAAAAAAAACCGGCGGGAAAACGGCATCGCTCATCGTACAAGCCGGAGCAAGAATAGCAGATATTAAAGAAAAAGCGTTCGCAAACGGATGGATGTATCCGCCAGACCCTACGGAAAAGAATGCGACCATCGGCGGCAACATAGCCACAAACGCTTCAGGCGGCAGAGGCTTTAAATTCGGCGTTACAAGAGATTATGTCAAAGCTTTAAAAATAATTTTTACCGACGGCTCGCAGAGTTACATAGAAAGGGGAAAGTATTTTGCCGATGACAGCGGCAAAATAACTTTTGACACTTCTTCAGGTAAAAAACACATAGCTCTTCCAAAATACAAACTCCCTTTGATAAAAAACGCCGCAGGCTACTATAACTATCCCAATGCCGATTTGATAGATATTTTTATAGGCTCCGACGGAACTCTGGGCGTTACGGTTGAGGCCGAGCTTCTTCTTATACCGCATTTCAAAGAAGTGTTCGGAGGAATAATATTTTTTCCGTCAAAACAAGGCGCGTACGATTTCGTAAAGTCAGTCAAAGATTCATTAAAGCCTCATCAGTTGTGTCACCCTGAACTTGTTTCAGGGTCTGCTGTTAATCCTTCTTACAACGAGATCCTGAAACAAGTTCAGGATGACACCATACGGGCAACGGATGAAATAGACCCAATGTCTCTTGAGTACTTTGACAAAAACGCGCTGGAGTTGATAAGGTGCGATTATCCGGTAATACCCGCCGGAGCGCAGGCCGGAATAATGTTTGAGCAGGACGTCTATGAAGACAATTTTGAAATATTGACGGAAAAATGGGCCGAGCTTATTGAAAAAAGCGGCATAAACGCCGAGAACGTCTGGTTTGCGTCAAATATGAAAGAACAGGAAGAGTTCAGGGCTTTCAGGCACAGAATACCCGAGCGCGTAAACGAGCGCGTCAAAAAAAATAAAGTGCCGAAAGTCGGCACTGACTTTGCCGTGCCGGAAGGAAAACTTTCGGAAATGATAGATTTTTGCGAAAAAGAGTTTCAAAAAGCCGGCCTTTTCAATCTTACTTTCGGGCACATAGGCGAAAACCACCTTCATGCCAACATAATAGCCTCAAACGAGGAAGAGTACAAAATGACAAGAGATCTGTACTCAAGAATCGCCCAAAAGGCCGTTGATCTCGGCGGAACGGTTTCAGCCGAGCACGGAATAGGCAAGCTCAAGCACATTTTTTTGGAAAAAATGGTCGGCGAAGAAGGCTTTAAAGAGATGGCAAAGTTCAAAAAAAGCCTAGATGCCGCCGGAATCCTAGGACAAGACAATATTTTCCCGAAAGAATACCTGGAATAGAAGTTTGGAAGCCAAGCAACGACGAACGCAGTTAAATTTCTCTTTATGGCCGTCGTTTTATCTTTCATGCGCTTATTTTTTTGTTAAATTGAAACATGCTAAATATTTTATTATAATTCGTCTATGACAAAATTCGGCAAAACGATTATTCCCTTTGAGTATCGCCCGGAACCGCACGAACTTGATACCGCAAAATTTTTTAATAAACTCGGCAAAGATGTTGAATTTCTTGCTCCTGTGTATGAAAAAGGT
>WQUP01000284.1 GCA_009782015.1 Endomicrobiia bacterium
TTGGTAAATATCTTTAAAATTCCCAACTCTATAACCAGAGCAAACAATTATGAAAAGATCCTCACCATGTATAATGACGTCCTGCAGGGCAAGGCGAAACATATAGGATTTTTGATGGGCGGCACGCCTCAGTGCATTGAGGATAAATTTAAGGGCGTTTTCAGTTACGAAGCCCTGCGGTCACGTTTGGCTGAGGGACATTTTTCAACTACGGAGATCAAAGACCTTTCGGCTCCTATCATACGGCTTCAAATGCTGTCTCAGGAAGAGATGTATATTCTGGTTGAAAAATTGAGGGACATCCACGCCCGGCTTTACAATTACGAACCCGCATTAGGCCATGACGAATTGATTTATTTTCTGACCGTGGAATATAACCGAGTCGGCGCCGATACTCACATCACTCCCCGTGAGATCATACGTGATTTTATCGAGCTGATAAATATTCTGCATCAGAACCCGCAGATGAACGTGGCCGGGATATTGGGCGGCAACAGTTTTGAAATGGCCAGGGGCGGGCTTTCCGAGGAAGAGATACACAGCGAATTTCAGGAATTTGAAGTCTGAATGAAACTACGCACCTGACGTGTCCTTGTCCTCCTAGCGTATAGAATATACGCGTCGTCGTTCGCGGACGCGTCAGGCACGCAGTTTGATTCAAACTTTTGATTCAAACTAATGAATGGAGCGAAAATTTATGGATATGTTCAACAGGTTAGCGCCCTTTATACAGGATTTCATCTATCAGAACAAATGGGAGGAGCTGCGAGGCAATCAGGTCGCCGCCTGCGAAGTCATATTCGACAGCGACGATAACCTGCTTCTTTCCTCCGGCACAGCCAGCGGAAAAACAGAAGCCGCGTTTTTGCCCGTGCCGACCGAACTTTACAACAATCCCTCAAGGTCTATAGGCGTCATGTACATCTCCCCTCTCAAAGCCTTGATAAACGACCAGTTCAAACGCCTTGACCTGCTGCTTACCGATTCAAACATACCTGTTACAAAATGGCACGGGGACGCCTCCCTTACCCAAAAGAACAAACTTATGAAGAGTCCGGAGGGCATAATACAAATAACTCCGGAATCCCTGGAAAGCCTCATAACCAATAAACGCGGCGCTTGCCTTGACATGTTCTCCGACCTGCGCTTCATCATAATCGACGAGGTCCATCATTTTATGCGCGACGTCCGCGGCGTCCAGCTTTTATGCGTACTTGCGCGTTTAAAAAAATTAACCGGCTTAAGCCCCCGCCGTATCGGTCTTTCCGCCACATTAGGCGATATCTCTCAAGCTTGTGATTGGCTGAATACTGATACGGGACGCGAATGTGCCGCTCCTATAACTGATGAAGGTAAAAAGCGCATAGGCCTTCATATTGAGCGTTTTGTCAATTACGCCGATAAACGCGATACCGAAAACACCGACGCGGACGACAGCGCCATCAGCTCAAACGGAGATATGGGCGACCGTGAACACTATGAATATCTTTTCAAGAAAACACTGGATAAAAAAACCATCATTTTTACAAACAGCCGTGAAGAAACAGAACTTATAATGGCCCACTTAAGAGAAATCGCGGTGAAAAATAAAGCCCCCGACGTATACCGCGTCCACCACGGCAATATTTCGGCCCTTATAAGGGAAACCACCGAGGATGAAATGAAATCCGCCGATGAAAAAATAGTCACCGGCGCCACCGTGACCCTTGAACTGGGAATGGACATAGGCTCCCTTGACCAGGCCGTGCAGGTCGGCGCTCCCTTAAATGTCTCCAGCTTCGCCCAACGCCTCGGGCGCTGCGGACGGCGCGGTCAAATCGCCCAATTATTGTTTACTTTTGTGGAAAGCATCAAAATCAACTCCGACGAAACACTGGGTCCAATAAACTGGGAATTTATCCGGACCATCGCGATCATTGAGCTTTATACAAAAGACCATTGGATGGAGCCCATACCTCCCCTTGATCACGCATACAACCTTTTATATCATCAAACCATGAGCTACCTGAAAAGCAGCGGTGAAATGTCCCCGGCAGGGCTTGCGCAGGAAATTTTGTCTTTAGGCTGTTTCAAAAATATAACAAAAGATGATTACAGAGAGTTATTATCTTATATGATCGGCGCCGAACAATTACAGCGCACCGAGCGCGGCGGCCTTATCATCGGCAAAGAAGGCGAAAAAATCGTAAACAGCCATAAGTTTTTGACCGTATTCAACGCTCCCGAATATATACTTGTTAAAGATGAAAACCGCGCCATTGGCACAGTGGATAAGATTTATCCCGTGGGCATACGGTTTGCGCTGGCGGGGGTGACGTGGGAAACTGTGGACGTCAATATAAAATCAAAAGTCATTTTTGTAAAACAGGTCCCCGGCATATCGCTTGTGGACTGGAATGTAGATTTTGAGGCCGAGCTTCACACCGGACTTGTTCAGAAGATCCGAAATGTTTTACTTTCAGATGAAGCATTTCCCTATTTGAGCGAACGCTGTAAGGAACGTCTTTCTGAGATCCAATATATCACCCGGAACAGCGGCATTTTAAATAATCTTGTGACGCCGCTGTCCGACCAAAATTACGCTGTTTTTCCATGGGTCGGCTCACGCCAGCTTTTGACGCTTCATTACGCCCTGCTTCACCGTAAAATCAAGAACAAGCTGCCCTGGCCGACCTGCGTTTATCTTGAAGTATTTTTCAAGGGGACGAAGGAAGAACTGGAAAATATAATCAACGAGATCCTGGGCAGTAAGCTTGATCTATATGAACTCCCGTTGCCCGGTAAGATAGAGATAGTCGGAAAATACAATGAATTCATTCCGCCTGAGCTTCTGCGAAAGCAGTTCGTCGAGGATTATCTGGATTTTGAGGGGTTAAAGCGGGATATTTTGAA
>WQUP01000285.1 GCA_009782015.1 Endomicrobiia bacterium
CGGCGAAAACGTAATAATAAAAGCCGGAACCGTAATAGGCTCCAACTCTTACATCGAGCATGCCGAAATAGGCGCAAACTGCAAAATTTTCAATTCCGTTTCGGTCGGTACTCCTCCGCAGGATCTAGGTTATAAAAACGAACCCTCGAAAGCCTATATAGGAGACGGGACTACGTTAAGAGAGTTCGTCATGATCAACAGAGGCTCGAAAAAAACGGGAAAGACCGTTATCGGCAAAAACTGCTTTTTTATGCAGGCTTCTCATGCCGCGCACGACTGCGTGATAGGAGACAATGTCATAGTTGCGAACGGAACGGTTTTCGGCGGTCACGTTGAAGTCGGCGAGGGCGCTTTTGTAAGCGGGCAGGCAGGCGTCCATCAGTTTTGCAGAGTCGGTAAAGGCACAATGACGGCCGGCGGAACTATTATAACGATGGACACTATTCCTTTTTCAATGTGCCATGGCGACAGGGCTGTGCTCAGCGGCTTAAATCTTGTAGGAATGAAAAGAAGAAAAATGGCCGATTATGATATAGAAGAGATCAAAGGCGCTTACAGAACGCTTTTTATGTCAAAACTTTTACTCAATGACGCGATAGCCGAGCTTGAAAAAAGCGCTTCGCCTTACGTAAAAGAAATAGCGGAATTTGTAAAAACGTCTAAAAGAGGGATCGTAAGACCAGCCTAACGGCAGGTAATAAGTAAAAAGTAATAAGTAAAAAAACAAAAAAGCCTCTTGCCGTTGTCTTTACTTATTACTTGTTACTTATTACTTATTACTTGATTATGAAAAACATCGGTTTAATAGCAGGCAACGGAAGATTTCCTTTTTTGGTGGCCGAAGAGATTAAAAAAAACGGCGACCGCGTGATTTGCGTTGCTTTAAAAGAAGAGACAGATCCCGGGCTTGATAAGCTCTGTGATAAATATTTTCCGGTTTCAGTCGGAAAGTTTCAAAAAATAGTCGATTCGTTAAAAGACGAAGGCGTTGAAACGGCGGTTATGGCCGGACAGGTCAAACACGTAAAGATTTATTCGGCTATAAGCATGGACTGGCGCGCCATTAAAGTTATGGGCAGCCTTTTGAACAAAAAAACCGACACAATATTGAAAACGATAGCCGACGAATTTCAAAAAGACGGCATAACGCTCATGCCTTCGCACGCGTATCTCAAGAATCTTCTGCCGGAAAAAGGGCTTGTAGCCGGGAAAAAACTTTCGTCGGACGAAGAAAAAGAAGTCGAGTTCGGCTTTAAAATAGCGAAAGGCATTGCGGGTTTTGACATAGGCCAGACCGTAGTCGTGAAAGACAGATCCGTGCTTGCCGTCGAATCGGTTGAAGGCACCGACGAGTGCATAAAACGGGCTTACCAGCTCGGAGGCGAGGGTTCGGTCGTAGTAAAAGTCGCAAAACCGAATCAGGATTTCAGGTTTGACGTGCCTGTGATAGGCACTAGAACCGTGGACACTCTCAAAGAAAACAAAGTAAGGGCAATGGCTGTAGAAGCGGGCGTAACTTTGGTGCTGGATAAAGATGAGGTTGTGAAAAAAGCAAAGGAAGCAGGAGTAACGATAGTAGCAGTATAACGGCAAGTAATAAGTAACAAGTAATAAGTAAAAGACAATAAAGTTTTTGTTGTTGAAGTTACTTATTACTTGTTACTTGTTACTTGTTACTTGAGGTGAAATATGATTAGCGTAGCTTATCCGATAATCGAAAAAAGAGAAAGACAGCTTATCAAAGAAGTTTTAGATTCCAGAATGGTCGCAAGCGGAAAGTATGTCGCGGAGTTTGAGCAGTCGTTTGCAAAGTATTCCGGAGCAAAGTTCGGCATAGCTAACGCCAACGGAACAACGTCGCTGCATACCGCCCTTTTAATGTGCGGCATTAAGCCCGGGGATAAAGTCGTAACAACGCCTTTTTCGTTTATAGCCACGGCAAATTCAATACTCTTCTGCGGCGCAAAGCCTGTATTCGCGGACATCGATCCCGAAACATATAATATAGATCCCGTTGAACTTGAAAAAATACTCAAAAAAGAAAAGAACGTAAAAGCCGTTTTGATTGTTCATCTATACGGGCTTTCCTGCGACATGGATGCCATACTCAAGCTCAAGAAAAAATATAAATTCAAATTGATTGAAGACGCGTGCCAGGCGCACGGAGCCGGGTTTAAGAAGAAAAAAGCCGGTTCCTTCGGCGAAGCTTCGGCTTTTTCGTTTTACGCCACAAAAAACATGATGACCGGCGAAGGCGGAATTACTCTTACAAACGACGCAAAGATGGACAAATACGGCAGACAGGTCATAAACCACGGAAGAGAAGGACACTCGTCCCATACCGTGCTCGGATACAATTACAGAATGACAAATATCGCAGCGGCAATAGGCATTGCCCAGCTTGAAAAGCTTGAAGGCTGGATAAAAAAGAGAATAGCGAATGCCTCTGTTTATAACGAAGCTTTTGCCGATTTGGATTTTATAAAAACTCCTATCGTGCCTAAAAACTGCAGACACGTTTTCCATCAATATACGATCCGTATAAAACCTTCGGAGCGGGAAAAATTTATGAAATATCTCGCTGACAAAGGCGTAGGCAGCGGAATTTATTACAACTGCGTAATGTACAACCAGCCGTATTACAAAAAGCTCGGCTATAAAGCAGGATTGTGTCCTCAGGCCGAACAGGCCGCAAAAGAAGTAGTATCTTTGCCTGTGCATCCCATGCTGTCAAAAGAAGACATAAAAACCGTGATAAATGCCGTGCGGAGCTATAAACTGTCGTAACCCTCGCCCCTTGCGGGAGAGGGCAGGGTGAGGGGTTGCAGTTGTCGTTGCTGTTTTAGTTATGGCCAAACGGCAACCCCTAACCCTACCCT
>WQUP01000286.1 GCA_009782015.1 Endomicrobiia bacterium
AAGAGGCTGGCAAATCTGATACACCTTCGTATCTTACAACCCCTTCATATGTTTTCTCTTCAAGCATAGAACCTCATGAATATTAATTATTTTTTATCAGAAAATATCTGTAATTATATATGCGCCCCAATTTGAGATCACAATTTGTGATTTCAAGTTTAAATTATTTCCTTACATGCTTTACCTCTCCTGCTCATGAGCGGTTGATGCAGAACAATCCTATTTTAATTTATTCAACAACTCCAGAGGATTTATATTCAGTTTTGAAAACGCAAAACATTTTAACGCTAAATCTTTAAGCGACGCGCCAAAATGATAGACATCTTTGTCGTCTAAAATAATAAACCTGTCGTGAAAAGTTTTTATTGTTTTTAATTCTATCGGAGCGTATTGGGAATTATGTTTTTGCAAATCAAGAACCAAAGCGTTTTCTATCTTTCTTGTGTATATTGTTGCCTTTACTCCTTTTTTTCTTTTGGTTAAAAGCTTAAAAACTCTGTCGTCAATATAGTTATCTGCAATAACAATAGATTTTTTCGCTTTTCTTATCAAATCCGAAACAAAAGCATAAGCGTCAAACATTTGCCCTTCAAAAAATACGCCTTGTTTCGGAACAATTTGGTTTTCCGACATGGCTTCAAAAACTTTTTCTAATTTCTCATCGGTTTTTAATTGTTTTAGCTCTATGGTATCCAGCCTTTGAAAGACTTGAGCGTTTGAAATCATAAATTTGCGCATCTCAACAAAGGCTCTTATTATGTGTATATTTACTTCAACGGCACGCTTGCTCGACAATACGCTTGAAAGCATAGCCACGCCTTGCTCAGTAAAAACATAAGGATTAGAATAAGAAAATCTAAGCGCTTTGAGGTGGTCACAATTTGTGACCAGTTCGTTTTTCTCTGCATTATTTAGCTGAAACATAAAATCTTGCGGAAATCTGACCATATTTCTTTTTACTGCCTGATTTAAAACTTTTGTTCCGACGCCGTATAACTCCGACAAATCCCTGTCTATCATTACCTGCATTCCGCGAATTGTAAAAATTTTGGATTTGATGTCGTCATAATGATAACCTGCTAAAACTATCTCATTTTTTGGCATTTCAGACCTCATTTATTTTACAATTTTGACATACAATTACTTCTTTGCTTCTTCCGCCCATGAGCGGCGTATATACAGCGGCTCTATTTTGTCAAAGTTTACGCCTTTCATGTTTTGCGCAAGAGAAGCCAGAACGGAAGCTTTGGGGTAGTGAAAACTCTCCGGAAGCGACACGGCGTAAGCGCCGAGCGCTTTAGAGATTTTTGTTTTGTAGGCTATTGCTGCATTTCCGACTACCAAAACTTTATTTTTATGTTTGGAAAGCGATTTGCAAAACGTGTCTATGCTCTTAATTACGGCTTTACCGCCGCTTTTGACGTAAACTTCGTCCCTTAAAGCGTCAACTGCGCCGACGACTTTCAAACCTTTTATCTCAACGGCTTTTTCCAAAAGCGTCAATGTGTCGGTCACAACAACAGGCTTATTTAAAACCTGCGCAAACGTTTTAACGGCCGTCATTGCTACCCTTATGCCCGTAAAGCTTCCGGGGCCGGCGCAAACGGCGAATTTGTCTATGTTTTCGTAAGAGCTGCCGGTATCTTTCAATATTTTTTCAACCAAAGGAACAACCATCTCGGAATGTATATGGCCGCAGTCATAAAAAAACTCCGCGACGGTTTTGCCGCAGTCGTTTAAAGCTATGCTGAAAGTTTTTCCTGAAGTTTCTACGGCTAAAATTTTCATTTGTTTCTCTCTTAGGATGTGTCATCCTGAACTCGTTTCAGGATCTGCTGTTAATCTTTTTTATGACAAGATGCTGAAACGAGTTCAGCATGACACCGCGAGGTTCTCTCTATTTTAATCTTTCTGGTTTCATCGCCGGCATACTCTATTTCAACGTTCCAGTGATTATCGTTTTGCGCGCCTTCAAGCCTGTCGGCCCACTCTATAAGCGCTATATTTTCGCCGTAAAGATACTCTTCTATGCCTATGTCCCAAACGCTTGAAGGATTGAGCCTGTACAAATCCAAGTGATACAATTTGCAGTCTTCGGCATCGTATTCGTTAACAAGTATAAAACTTGAGCTCCTGGCAAAGCCTTTATTTCCGAAAGCGCTTACCACGCCCTGCGTAAAAGTAGTTTTACCGCTGCCGAGATCGCCTTTCAGAAAAACAATGTCGCCTTTTTTCAGCAGCCGCGCGAAAGCGGCGCCAAGCTCTCTTGTTTCATCCGGAGACGAAGTCAGAATAGGTTGTTTAAAAGTGTTTATATCCGTCATATACGGTTTTTTGTTCTTTGCCATTATAGAAGTATCTTACCTTTTTTGAATTGTTTATTTTACCTATGTACGAAATATCAGGAACCATTTTTTTTAAAAACTTTGCTTCTGACGGCGGAACGGTAAAGACAAGTTCAAAATCTTCCGCGCCGCACAAAGCGAAATCAAAAGCGACATCCTTGGCTGTCATTCCAGCCGCCGTGCGACGAATAAGTCGCACATGTCTGGCGGCGGGCGCGAGATGTGAGCGCCCTATCCTTATTTTCCCGGAATCTGCCTTCAAGTCCGATTTACTGCAAACGGCAGATCCCGAACAGAGACCTTTCGGGATGACACCTGTGCCGCAAACTCTTTTGAGCTGCCGCGACATTGGAATATCTTCGATAAAAATATCCGCGCCTTTCTTTGACTCTTTCGCCAGCAGCTTTAGCGAAATAAACAAACCGTCCGACGCATCCGTCATCGACGTGAGATATTTCGATATTTTATGAGCTTCTTTAAGCCTTGCTTCCGGATTATTCTGCCTTGAAATCAAATACTTCTCG
>WQUP01000287.1 GCA_009782015.1 Endomicrobiia bacterium
CCATCCATTTCGACCGGATAAAGGGAAGGAGTATCTTCTGATTAAGAGACTCAAGCCTAATGGGAGAGAAAGGCTTGTTTGTCACGATTCTGAGGGGGTAAGATATACAATTCCTATTGAACACACTAATCTGGGCAGCACGCAAAATTACAACGAACAAACATGTACAAGCTGCGATTTTAGATACGAAGATATATTAAAACTAGCCGAAACGGTAGAAATAACAAGAAAAAAGTATATCTAATTATGTCGCATAGTAAATCTAATTATGTCTCAAAAATCTATTTTAAATGGCAATATAGAAAAATAATTTCAATCTTTGGACAAAAATTATTTACTTTATTAAAGCATTGTGTTATGATATTTGGTAATCTCTAAAAGCGTGCTGCAAAGGAGGTGACCAAATCGGATAAGAAAGAGATATTGATATCAAACGGAACGTACAACAAAAAGCATCAACAGGTAAAAGATGAAAAGTTTCTAACGATGGATTTTTACGATCCAATGGACATTGTTCAAGTTAAATATGAAATGCTCAAAAACACAATTAACGGCGGCCAAGGGGTTGCCAAAACTGCCGAAGAATTCGGATTTTCAAAAATGTCATATTACAATATAAAAAATGCGTTTGAGAAAAAAGGCATGTTAGCGTTGATCCCGGAAAAGACAGGGCCAAAAGAAGCCCATAAGCTTACGCCGCAGTGCCAAGAATATATCGACAAATATATCCAAGACAATCCGGCGGCAAGCTCAAGCAACGTTGCGGCAGCGCTTATGGCGGATAAAGGCGTAGGCATTAGCAAACGCACTATAGACAGGTACCGGGCCAAAAAAAAACCCCGCTGAGCGCGTTGACAAAAATATCGCTGTTCCGGATGACATCGAGGATAAGTACCGTAAACTGGCAAATGGCATAGGGGCAGCCGACAATCGGGGCGTTTTTATTGAACAAGGAATGCTTGAATGGCTTTATGTGTGCGCTAATGAGCCAGGGTTTGAAAACATCGCGCCGCATAAGCCATTTTTTACGGCAGCCGCCGCCCGCCGCGCGTCAAAAAACGAATTGGTTTTACTTTTTGCGAATATTTTGGAGGGAATGCAAAATGGAGAACTATAACCAAAAAATATCCCTAACGCATCTCAAACGAAAAGCGATACTCTACATACGCCAGTCCAGCATGAAACAGGTATTCGAAAATAAAGAAAGCACATTCAGGCAGTATGCCTTGAAAGAAAAATTGATTAGTCTGGGCTGGGTTGAGGAAAATATAACAACCATTGATTGCGACTTAGGCCATTCCGGCGCCGACTCCGATGGCCGGGAAGGCTTCAGGCAGCTTGTCGCGGACGTGGGCAGCGGCGATGTCGGAGCGGTCGCAAGCATAGAATGCTCGAGGCTGTCCAGAAACTCTCAAGACTGGGGCAGGCTGATGGAAATCTGCGCGATAACGCAGACCGTTTTGATTGATGCGGACGGCGTATATAACCCAAACGATTTTAATGACAGACTCCTGCTTGGCTTAAAAGGGACCATGAGCGAGGCGGAGCTTTACTTTATACGCGCCAGGATGCGCGGCGGCGCATTAAACAAGGCAAAGCGCGGGGAGTACAGGATACCCTTGCCGACAGGATACATATACGAAGAATCCGGCTCAATAATCAAGGATCCGAATATTGAGATACAAAACGCCGTGGAATTATTCTTTGAATCGTTTCAAACATGCGGATCCGCGCACAATATGCCGTCATACTACAGGAAAAACGGGTTTAAAATCCCTAAAAATCTAAGCAACGGATTTAACAACAAAGACATCATCTGGATAGATTTATCCGCGATAAGAGCGGTCGATATGCTGCATAACCCCATATATGCCGGCATTTACGCATACGGGCAGCAGCAGGTGATCCATACGGTTGGCGGGAAGAAAATCCGGCGCAAACCCGTTGACGAGTGGCATGTCTGCATCCAAAAACACCATGACAGTTATATTAGCGAGGCCGAATACAACTTAAATCAAGCAAAGCTCAAAGACAACGATACGAAAAATACTTCTATCCCACCTGTGCGGGAAGGCTCGGCCCTTTTGCAGGGGATCGCAATATGCGGAAAATGCGGGGCGAAAATGAGCACAAGATATAATTATCATAATGGAGAGAGATATATTTCTTATTACGTTTGTGATATCGAAAACAAGCATTATGGACTAAATTCGTGTCAATACGTGCATGGCGCCGCCGTTGACAAAGCGGTTTCCGACATTCTCTTGGAGCGGCTGACGCCAATAGCTATCGCGAACGCGATTCAAGTTCAAAAAGAGCTGGAGCAGCGCAAAGCTGCCTCTGACAACTATTTTATAATGAAAGCGGAGCGTGCAAAATATGAAGCCGATTTAGCAAAAAAGCGGTATATGAACGTAGATCCATCAAACAGATTGGTCGCTTTTGAGCTTGAAAGACTTTGGAATCAGAAAATAACTGAATTAGCTAAAGCAGAGGACGAATTAAAAAATCACGAAAACTCCAAAAAAGATAAAAGCGGTTGCATAGACGCGTCAAAACTGCTAACGCTCCCCGACAATGTCAGAGAAATCTGGAATAATGGAGGCGTCAGCATTCAAGATAAAAAACGGATTCTCCGCTGTCTTGTCGAAGACGTTACTCTGACAAAGGAAAATACAATTATTCGTCTCGGCATTTGTTTGAAAGGCGGGGCTGTCATCGTCAGCGAATGCGCTAATCCGCCTATGAAATATACAACGTGGACAACTTCAAAAGAAGTTTTGGATATCGTCCGTAAAGAATCAAACAGCCATACTTCAGAAGAAATATCGGAAATATTAACAAATGCGGGCCATAAATCGGGAAAAGG
>WQUP01000288.1 GCA_009782015.1 Endomicrobiia bacterium
CGGCGACAAGGCACTGCGCGCCGAGATATTCGAATATGTATCCGAAATTCAGCTTTGAGTTGTAAAGCCCGTGGTTAAGCTGGTACGTAAAGGATATCCAGCTGTTTTGCGAATTCCATATAACGACCGGCATGAAGACGGCAAGCGCCGTAACAAACATCATGTAAAAGTGTAAGTTCTTAAACCAGACAAGCTTCTTTGCGCTTATCATATAAACCAAAAGGCAAAGCGCAAATAACACGGCAGTATATTTTGAAAGCATCGCAAGCCCGAAAAATAGGCCTGTTATGTACCAGTACTTTATTTTGCCGGTTTCGATTAAGCTGTACAGGAAATACACGCTCAGGGAATAAAAAAGAAAAACCGGAGTATCCGGAGTGATTATCACGGAAGCGACCATCATAAGAGGCAGGGTGTTAACGATTATGACCGAAGCGGAAGCAACAGTTTCGCCGAAAAGCTTTTTTGCAAACTTCCAGGTGAAAACGCTTAAAACCACGGTAACTATTAACGAAGAAAATCTTACGAAAAATTCGCTGTCTGAAAAAAGCGTGGTGAGTTTGATGAAGTATGCGACCATCGGAGAGTGATCGTAGTAACCCAAAGCAAGATGCTGCGCCCACAGCCAGTAGTACGCTTCGTCAGGATGAAGCTCCAAAGCAGCGGAAAGAAAAATTTTAAAAAGCACAACGGCGCTTACTGCAAAAAAAGCCGTCTTTTTATTAAATAATCTTTCCATGCGATCTCAATCTCCAGATAAAAATCCAAAGGATGCAAAAACCCGCCGTGACAGGAAGCATTGTTACGGGGATTATTTGGTTTAACTCCTGAAACTGTATGTAAATCAGATAAAAATATACGACAAGCGCGCCGAACACTATAGACATTGCAAGCGGAAAATATATTTTTATATATACGCCGGCTTTTTTAGAAAACAATATGAACAGTACGGAAAACCACGCCATAAAAGAAAGAATCGCCGTTAAATCGGCATTCTTTGCGTAATAGTAGAAAGCCGCGAAAGGCTCGAATATGAATCTTACCGCGGATGCGGACTGATTCTCTCTGTAAAGCAGGACTTTTGTAACCGGTTTTTTTGACAGCAGCTGCATTATGTCGTCTCCGGGCTGCCCTTGTATAACTGTCCATACGTCGCTCATATAGCCCCAGCCGTGCCAGTCAGTGGAGCCTGTCATTATAAGGTTGCGGTCTCTGGCGAAATCTATCATTTTCTTTTGTTCGGCTTCGCCGAAATATCTGTAACCGCAGTTGTATATCTCAAAACCGTCTATGCCCATGGCGTCAAGCTCTTCAAAAGTATATTTATGCCACTTCCACCAATGAGGCATAAGCACAATCATTCCGTTTGAATGAGCCTTATATATGAGATCTCTCAGGTGCATGTCGTCGTACTGGTAGCCGTCAAAAGGTTTTGGCGAAAGCAGGATAACCGAAACTCCGTCGCGGGTGCTCATCTGCATGCCCGGAAAGACATCTTTCATCTTAACATCCGGCGGGAAACGGCCGAATCCCTTGGTGTGATTATGCTCCGTGTCGAAAAAAGCGTCAAAGCCCTCAAGCGCATGAAACCTGAGGCTTGACTGCGCGTCGGATATATTGTCATGCGAAGCTATAGTATGAGAGTGCAGATCGACGGCTATATAGCCTTGGGGCTTTATGAGTTTCGGGCCGGGAAGCGGCAAAAGCGCGGCCGCCGCGAAAAGAGTCGCAAGAAAGAGCATACTGTACGCGATGTTTATGAGCAGGCGCTTCAACTCTCTGCGTTTAATCAAATTGTACAGCAAAGCCGCGAAAAAAGTCCAAGCCGCCCACGAAATTATTGCAGGCGCGTAAAAATTTCTGTTGAGGGTAATGGCGTAAAACGAGAATGCGTACAGCGGTTCCGTGAGTATTCTTACAAAAGGCCACTGAATTGAAAAATCGTTTGCGGGATATCCGGAAATAAGGTTGTAAAGATGCATCGGGGCATAAAAAAACAGACTTGAGGCGGCTATAACGCACAGGCACGCTAAAAGTCTGTTTATATTTTTCATATTTAACCTTCTTTTCAAAAATGAAGTCGGGAAGCTGAGCAACGGCTGTAACGGCGAAACTTTTTGTTTTTGCTCAGCTTCTCAGCTGCCCGACTCTCTCAGCTTCGCCTTTCGCCGTTACTTCACTGCGGTTTTTTTTCAAAGTCCACCGCAAGCGCAAATCTTGAGGCCCCCGCCCTTTTTGCCATATCTACAAACTTTATGACGGATTCGTATTTTACGTCTTTGTCGCCCTTGATGACAATCGGTTTATCCGGCGTCGCAGACAAAAGGCTCTGCATCGTGGATTCTATGAGCGTATCGTTAATCTGTTTTCCGTTTATCGAGACATAGCCTTCTTTTGAAATCAAAACTTCTATGTTTGCGGTGTCTTCGTGTTCCGCCGTTTGGGATTTGGGAAGGTTTATTTTTATTCCCGGCTGCAAAAGCATCGGCGTCGTTATCATGAAAATAATGAGAAGAACGAGTATAACGTCCGTAAAAGGCGTTATGTTTATTTCAGACATCACCTGGTTTCTTTTTCTTTGCCTAACCATGCAGGTTTTTCCCGGACAGATACTCTTCGACAGCAGAAGCGCAGTATTCCATATTCACGACAAACTTATCTATGAGCTTAGTAAAAAAATTATACGCCACTACCGCCGGAATTGCCACAAATAAACCCGCCGCCGTCGCGATAAGAGCTTCGGAAACTCCGCGGATGACTATCGAAATCCCTCCTGAACCCATCGCGGATATATCGTGAAACGCCCTTATTATTCCCAGCACCGTGCCGAACAAACCTATATAAACCGCTATGCTCCCTATTGTG
>WQUP01000289.1 GCA_009782015.1 Endomicrobiia bacterium
CCGGAAAAACGAGCATAGAAAGATGCAGGATATTGGTTGTAAAATAAAGAATTAATCGCTATTTAAATAGACAGTCTGCGCCGCTCAACTTTTTATATGAATTTCCATGTAATTTTTATCTCATTCCCGGTATTCTATAGCTGTTTTTTTCGGTGAATTTTATTATATTGCCCATCATCTGCACGGCTTGCGCGGGATACTTGCCTACCGCGGTTTCTGCAGAAAGCATTACGTAATCGCTGCCGTCAATTATGGCGTTTGCCACATCGCTCACTTCGGCCCTTGTGGGTATCGGGTTTTCAACCATGCTTTCAAGCATCTGGGTGGCGGTGATTACGAATTTTTTGCGGCTGCGGCACTTTTTTATTATGTACTTTTGCACTACCGGAACCGTCCAAAGCGGTATCGATATGCCCAAATCGCCCCTTGCAACCATTATGCCTTCGCAGACATCAAGAATTGATGCGAGATTGTCTATGCCGGAGCGGTCTTCTATTTTGGCTATGAGTTTGCAGGAACTCTTATTTTCCTTTTTGAGAATGGCTTTAAGCGGCCTCATGTCATCGGCGTTGCGGACAAAGGAGTTGGCTATAAAGTCAACCTTGTGTTTAAGCGCAAAAAGCATGTTTTCGCGGTCTTTTTCTTCCATCGGAGGAAAGTTGAGCTTTGCCTGCGGTATGTTTACGCCTTTGTGGGTTTTGAGCGCATAATCCGTATAGACTTCGGTTATAAGTTCGTCTTTTTTGGAAGACAAGACTTTTAGCTTTAAATTGCCGTCATCAATAAATACGTCCATACCTCTTTTGATGTCCGTAAGCGTGCCGGGATAATCTATAAAGATTTTTTTGGAAGTGCCCAAAACTTCGTTGTTTGTCAATATGAGCTTCTGCTTCTTTTTAAGCTCAACAGCCCCATCCTTCATCTCCCCGACCCTTATCCTGTGGCCTTCAAGGTCAACGAGAATTTTGACGTTTTTCTTATATTTTTTGTTCAGCTCTCTTATCCGCGCAAACTCTTTCTCATGGTCAGCGTAAGTACCGTGGGAAAAGTTGAGCCTAGCAACAGTCATCCCCGCGTCCGCCATCTGTTTCAACACCGGCAGCGACCTTGTAGCCGGCCCCATAGTGCATATTATTCCTGTTTTGGACACGATAAACTCCTTTAACGCGATGCCAAGATGCGAAGATGACAGGATGCGAGGTAACGGATAAACGACAACTGCTTTTGCCGTTGCTCCGCCTCTTCGCATCCTCGCGTCATCGCATCGTCTTTACTTTCCATTCCGGTATTTCTATAATCGCTATCTCAAAATAGTTTTTAATATCATAGTGTTCAAAAGAATGCCATTTTGCATTTTTGTATTCATCATATACGCCGTTATTGACGCTTTTATCTATACAAAATAATAAATAGGGCGTATTGGGAATTCTTACGGGGTTTTTATATGACACTGAACTAGGCCAAAGATTTCCGTCTTTAAAAGGCTCTCTGGGATTAAAATAAGAGCAGGCAACTTCACTGACTTCGCCAGTATTCATGTTGTACGTAAAAATTCCTTGTTTTTTATGTTTTTCGCTAGAGCCGTCAAAGTAAATATTATTATTTTCAATATATACATAAGTCATTAAATAAGCCCAGAAAGAATAATCGCTCATTCTTAGATTTGTATCCATATTCAAAAACGTTACCGGATCGTATTTTGTGCCTGACGGGATACGCTCTATGTAAACGTTGTCTTTTAATTTTAAGAGGTTTTTGCCTAAGCCGACGAAGGTTCCGTTCATCGGTTCAAAATATTCCCACCATAAATTGTTTATCACGTTATTTTTATTTTTTTCGATATAGTCCTTGGCTTCTTCCGCAGTTAAATCAGCCGCTGGCTGCAATTTGTAATTTTCAACTTTGTATATTACTTTATTTGAAAAAACTTGACGTTGCGTTCTTTTTTCTTTGTCCTCTTCAGCCAAACATATGTAAAGATTGTTGTTTTTTATTACATATCCTTCTACTCTTGGAAGTCCCCAGTAAGCCGAAACAGAGTAAATTACCTTGTGGTTTTCGGAGAATACATCGGGCACAAATAGCAAAGGCATCAATAAAATCAAAGAAAAATATAGTTTTACCTTCATTAGTGGCGTACCACAAAAAAATTAGTGTTTTTTATTTTGTCCGGGCCAAATTGCATACTGAAAGGCTCATTATCCATTGGTTTGCCTGCGGCAGTATCATAACCGTCAGTCATGATTGTACCGGTGTCGGATATATTCCCATTCACAAAAACTACATGTCCCATACCGCCGCCCGGATTTTTGTAAATTGCCAACACTATATTACCATTTGCGGCAAGCTGCTGGGCAGCCGCATAGTCAAGGTTTCCGTTGGCGGTTCTGGGTATCATACCGGAACTGAAATAATCGTACATTTGGTTCGCCGTCATGGTATAGCCGCTTGCCGCCATGGGCAGCATTATGCCGTATCTTGACGCGAGTTCCCGGTAAACATATAAATTGCAATATGAAGAGCCGTTGCCTTGAGCATATTTTAAATCCCCGTTTCTTGCCTGAATGTACTTATTCAAAGCGTCATATTCCCTGTCTATGTCCGTGCCGTATATCCCGATATCGAAAAATATCAGCGGCAAATCAAATCCCAAAGGCTGCACGTCTTTGCGCAGAGGGAGAAAATATGAAACGCAGCTTATATATATTACCGCATCGGAAGTATTGATAAAGGTTACAACGGCGTTTGAGTAACTCGCCGGAGCTATAATCGTTGAAACGGCGTATCCGTTTGCGGCAACCGGAGTTGACGTATCGGGCATCTTGAATTTCGACACAAGATTTTCGATTCTTTGCTCATATTCCCGGTAAGTGTAAACCTTTCCTTTTACAAGATCGGCCGCGTCCGATGCCTGCTTATAAAAAGGTATTTTGGATTTTGCTAGATTGGTCAGCTGTTTTTTAACTTCGCTTTTGAAAAAATTGTTTACCTGAAGAAGCGATGCCGGGTCCATTTTTAATAAAAATGCCTGCTGGTCAGCGGGTAAATCTTCAAATCTGACTTCATTTTTTAAATTCCACAATAAAGATTGCTTGAGGTGTCTGTCGGTTTTTACTTTTGCGTTTGTGTAAAGCGCAATTTTCTTGTAGAGCGGTATATCGGGAGAGTCTTTTTGCAAGGCATACTGCTCATTTGCATGCGGAGCGGCTTTTCCGGAATTTAAACAATATGTGTTGAATTTAAAGGTAGTTTTGCTTTTCGGTTTTAACGCAAATTCTGCGCTATCCTTATTAAATTGCAATGCTTTAAAAGCTTTATACTGCCTGTCTATTTCGTAAAGTTCGTTCATTGCGGCTTGGTCAAGTCCGCGCGACAGGTCTTTTTGTTTAAGTTTCGCTTTCAGCTGCCTGATTTTTTCAAGCAGTTCTTTTAAATCGAGCTTTGTGTAATCGTATTCCTGCAATTTTATCGCCGGCGCGGCGGCATTGCCGCCGGCATTGCCGGCAACCGGGGCGGATGAGCAGGCGTTAAAAAACAAACCGGCTAAAATCATGAAGGAAAGGATTTTTTTCATTTAAAAGCCTCTTTAAAAAGAGTGAAGATTGAAGGGTGGGGAGTGGAGATATTGAATTTCGGCTTTGCCGAAATCTTTAATAGGTTTTCGCGAGGCGAAAACACGTTATCTTCACTCTTCACTCTTCACTCTCAACTCTCCACTCTGCTGTTTACTTTGGGTAACTGGCACAGCGCTTCCTTCACTTTGTCGGAAGGGTAGTCGTAATCTTCCATTTTGCCGGAAAGGTAGTTGTCGTAGGCTGACAAGTCAAAGTGGCCGTGGCCGGAGAGGTTGAACAATATTGTTTTGGATTTGCCTTCTTCTTTGGCTTTTAACGCTTCATCCATCGCGATTCTTATGGCGTGGGCTGATTCCGGAGCGGGAAGTATGCCTTCGGTTCTTGCAAAAGTTACGGCCGCTTCAAAAACTGCGCGCTGTTTGACTACCGCAGATTCAATGGCCTTATGTTTTACAAGAGCCGACACCAAAGGCGACGCGCCGTGATAGCGCAGGCCGCCGGCGTGTATGCCGCCGGGCATAAAAGTGTGGCCGAGAGTGTACATTTTAAGAGCCGGCGTAAAACCGGAGTTATCGCCAAAATCGTACTCAAAAACGCCTTTTGAAAGCTTTGGGCATGCCGAAGGCTCTGCTGCAATCGCTCTTAAGGCAGGCTTCCTGCCTTGAAGTTTGTCCATGACAAACGGGAACGCTGTTCCCGAGAAATTTGAGCCGCCGCCAAGGCAGGCAACGACAATGTCCGGATAATCGCCGGCAATTTCAAGCTGCTTTTTGGCTTCCAAACCTATTATTGTCTGGTGCAAAGCAACATGGTTGAGCACGCTGCCAAGCGAATATTTGGCATTTTTATGATTTAAAACGTCTTCAATTGCTTCAGATATCGCTATCCCGAGCGACCCTTCGTTGTCGGGATCTTTGGCTAAAACCTGCCTGCCGGTTTCGGTTTTATCGGAGGGGCTGGCAAAAACCTGCGCTCCGTAAACCTGCATGAGCGATTTTCTGTACGGTTTTTGCTCAAAAGAGACTTTAACCATATATACCACGCACTCTATGCCGAACATCTCGCAAGCCATGGCAAGAGCCGAGCCCCACTGTCCCGCGCCGGTTTCGGTAGCAATCCTTTTTGTGCCGGCTGCCTTATTGTAGAAAGCCTGCGCAATTGCAGAGTTGGATTTATGGCTGCCCGAAGGACTTACCCCTTCATTTTTGAAGTAGATTTTTGCAGGCGTATCAAGAAATTTTTCAAGGCCTGCAGCTCTCACAAGCGGCGAAGGCCGCCATATTTTGTATGCATCGCGGACTTCGTCAGGAATATCTATAAATCTTTCGGTGCTGACTTCCTGTTTGACTATCTCTTTTGGAAAAATCGCTTCAAGATCATCGGGAGTTGCCGGCCTTCCGGCACGCGTATTGTAAGGCGGCTCAAGAGGCTCGGGCAGATCAGCCTGAATATTGTACCACTGCTTCGGAATGTCCTTCTCGTCAAGCAAGATTTTTTTTGTTTTTGACATTTTAAGCTCCTGAAAAAATATAGTGTGGAGTTTGGAGTTTGAAGAGCGGAGTTGTTGTGTGAAACCTATTAACAGGTTTTCGCCCCCGATTTAGACATTCGGGGATAAACTCCGCGAAAACACATACACTTCACACTCCTCACTCCAAACTCCACACTTTCGCGTATTATAACAATCCTCAAAATTGATGTCAACTTAAGGCAAAAAACGCGCATTTTAAAAAAATCAAAAAAGCATTGGAAAATAAACTACTATTGTATTTTAAACAATTATTGACATTTTTTTGAAAATATATTATAAAATAAACGCATTTGTTGAAATTTTTTATTAGCTATTTTCGGGGGGAGGCAGATCTGATGAAAAAGCCCGATGTTGTGAAACAAGTCGCGGACGTTTCAGGGTTAACGCAAGGCGATTCAAATCGAGCGATCAAGGCGTTGGTCAAAGTTATACAAGACAGCCTTAAGAACGGCGAGGTTGTTTCTCTCTCGGGTCTGGGTTCTTTCCGAGCTAAATCCCGCAAAGCTAGACAGGGCAGAAACCCGAAGACCGGCGAAGTGATTCCTGTTCCGCCCGGAAAAAAGGTTTCGTTCAAGCCCACCACTACCCTCAGGAAAATAATACAATAGAGGCGGAAGATTAGAAGATTGGAAGATTAGAAGATTAGCAACGACAAAAGACAAAGTCTTTGCCAAACTTCCAACCCTCCAACCCTCTAACCCTCCGATTTTAAAATGATAACCATAGAACCGTCAAAAAAATTAGATAAGCTGCCGCCGTACCTTTTTACAAAAATCAACCAATACAAAGCCGAAGCTTACGCGAAAAATCTCGACGTGATTGACTTGGGCATGGGCAATCCCGATCTGCCCACGCCAAGCCACATTGTCGATAGGCTTTGCGATACGGTCAAACACCATCACAATACGCACAGATACCCGCAGGCGAAAGGAATACCGAAATTCAGAAGGGCCATAGCGGAATGGATGGCGCGCCGTTTCGGCGTTGAATTAAATCCCGACAACGAAGTGCTCTCGCTCATAGGCTCAAAAGAAGGCATCGCGCATCTGTGCATGGCGTATTTAAATCCCGGCGACTACGTGCTTGTTTGCGATCCGGCGTATCCTGTTCATTTTAACGGCGTGGTTTTGGCCGGCGCTAAAATTTATTCGATGCCGCTGCTCGAGAAAAATAAATTCCTTCCGGATTTCACAAAAATCCCTGAAAAAACAGCGCAAAAAGCGAAAATAATGTTTTTAAATTATCCGAATAATCCGACTGCTGCTGTGGTAGAAGACAACGAGTTCTGGAAAGAAGCCATAAAGTTCTGCAAAAAGTACAATATACTGCTGGTTTCCGACAACGCTTATTCGGAATTAACTTTCGGCGACTATGTCGCCCCTTCGATTTTCGAGTTTCCCGGCGCAAAAGACGTGGCATTGGAATTTCATTCGTTTTCCAAGACTTTTAATATGGCCGGCTGGCGCCTCGGCTGGTGCTGCGGCGACAAAAAATTGATATATCCGCTGGAAAAATTTAAATCCTTCCTCGATTACGGCTCCCCGATGTTTATGCAGCTCGCCGGCGTCGCGGCTCTCAACGGTCCGCAGGACTGCGTGAGGGAGCAGTGCGCGGTTTACGAAAGAAGAATGAAAATGATGGTGCGCGGCCTTCAAAAAGTAGGCTGGCACGTGAGCGAAACCAAAGGCACAATGTACATCTGGGCCGGCCTTCCGGACTGCCTCAAAAAAGAAGGCTCACTAAGCGTCGCCGAACGTCTCGTAAAAGAGACTGGAGTAGCCGTCTCCCCCGGCGTAGGCTTTGGCAAACACGGCGAAGGCTACATGAGAATGTCCATGGTAACCCACGACAAACGCTTCCACGACGCGCTGCTGAGAATAGGCAAGTTCACCAAGGAAAGCGCAAAGTGCGCGCAGGATAGCGGCAAATAGTCGAAAAAGGCTCGGTAAAATGAGTATAGATAATGTCTTAAACCAGCTTGTTGAGCGTTTAAAAGCGGCGGATCCTTACAAAATTATTTTGTTCGGTTCTCACGCTAAAGGGACAGCCGCGCGCGACAGCGACATAGATTTGATGATAATTTTAAACAATGATTATTTACCGAAGACTTATTCGGATAAATTGGAACGTAATTGGGGTGTTCACAAACTCGTATTGGATATAAATTATCGGTATGCTATGGACGTGAAAATCTACTCAAAAGCCGAATTTAAAAATCTTAAAAAAAGAGGAAGTTTTTTTATAGAAGAAATAGAAAAAACAGGGAAAACTATCTATGAAAAACAAAATTAAAGAATGGCTGATGATTGCGGATAAAGATATTATCTCCGCACAGATTTTAATGACACATGGCCATGATGTTATGGGTGATGCGGCGTTTCATTGTCAGCAGGCGATAGAAAAATATTTTAAAGCATATCTGCTGGAAAATAATTGGCAACTGGAAAAAACACATAATCTGACAAAATTATACGGTGAAATTCTTAATATAAAGGATCTTGGCGTAGATGCTAAAATTTTAAAGCAAATAGACGATGTGTATGTCGATACAAGATACCCGGATGATTATTCCGAGCCGACAGAAGAAGAAATTAAAAGGTTTTATAATTTTGCAAAAGAAATAGAAGTAAAAATCAAAAAAGAATTAGGCGCCGGCTAGGAGCGTGTTGCCGCACGGCACGGCACAAAATTAAGACCTCTTAAACCTTAAAGTTATCAAACAGCAATAATATATAAAAATATACTATGAAACTGTGGAAAATATTTGGTTGCCTTCCCATTGTTTTTTTTATTTTCGGATGTAAAGAAAAAGAAAACAATGCTTTCAAGTTTTCGTTAAACGGCTCCGAAACGGTTGTTTCCCTTGTAAAAATCGAAAATAACGTTTTTGACATTAAAGCCGTCACGCATTTGGCCGGCGGAGAGAATATCGTTTCGGTAAGAAGATTAAACTATCCCGTGTACAGGTTCGAATGTGCGGATATTACCGGCGACGGCATACCTGAAATAGCCGTTGGCGTCATTAAACCGAATCACCTTGACCCAAAGCCCGATAAACGC
>WQUP01000290.1 GCA_009782015.1 Endomicrobiia bacterium
AACCAACCGAGTATTCATCAAAAGATTTTGATCCCGCCTTGTACCTTATAAACAATGAAAAGAAAAAGCCGTAACGGCGGAAGCTGAGAAGCTGGGCAGCTGGGAAGTTGAGCAACGGCAATAACGGCGGAAGCTGAGAAGCTGGGCAGCTGAGAAGTTGGGCAACGGCAATAACGGCGGAAGCTGAGAAGCTGGGCAGCTGAGAAGTTGAGCAACGGCGTACAACAAAGTCTTTGTCTTTGCTCAGCTTCCCAGCCCTCTCAACTTCCCAACTTCGGCGCGCGGAGCGCGCCTCGTTGACAGTCATTTCAACGGATAATTCTTAAAAAATTATGTAGAATAAAGCCTGTCAATAAAAATAGTTTCCCAAAAAGTCTATAAAAATGAAATGTATTTTCTCTGCATTTTTGTGTATGACATTGTTTTCTGCGGCAGCAGCGGCAGCAGCGGCAGCAGCGGCAGCCGGCAGAGTGTCTCTTTCCGACTGCGAAAACGCGGCTTTGAACTATTCCCGAAGGATTAAAGCGCTTTCCAACGAAGTAAAGTCAGCCGAAAGCGCGGCTGAAAGCGCAAAAACGGCAAACTATCCGTCGCTCGTTCTTGAGGCGAATCTTAAATATATTACAACTCTTCCCAAAGTTTTCGGCATGGAATTCGGCGACAACTGGAACTATTCAGCTGGACCCGCTCTTTACTGGACGGCGTTTGACGGGAACGTAAAACGCAAAAACTTTGAAAGCATGGAAAAATCGGCTCAGTCGAAAAAGCTTGAGCTTGAATATGAAAAAAGGCAGCTTATTCTCAACGTCCGCCAAGCTTATTTTATGCTTATAAGTTCTCTGGCTGCGCTTGATTTGCTGAACCAGCAGCTTGCGCTGGCGCAGGCGCAGGACAAAGACGTTAGAAAAGGTATCGAGCACGGAATCAAAAATAAGCTTGACGGAGTTTTGTCGGATTCAGATGTTTTGCAAAGGCAAAGCCAGATTAAATCGGCGCAGATTTCGGTTATTGACTGCATAAAAACTTTAAATGGACTGACCGGAAACGCGGTGTCTTTCGATTTCGAAAAATACGCTTCGCAGAATTCATGGAAAGATTTATTCGGCTTTGACTCTCTTCAGGATTTGCTGGACAAATTCCTCGATTACCGCTCCTCAAACTTTGACGCAAACAACCCTTCGGCCGCATCGCTTGAAATGATGTCAAAATATTACGAAACTCTCGCCGGAGCGTCCATAAACTCAAACTATCCGGTAATAAATATCTTTGCAAAATCAACGCTGGACCACCCTAACGGACCGGTTGTTGAAACTTTTAACCAAAATACCGCAGGAGCTGCGTTTTCTATGCCGCTTTACCAGTTTGGCAGAAATAAAAAAGCGTCCGAAAGCGGCAGATATTCAGCCGCGTCATTTGAAGAGCAGAAGCTCGATGTCATAGAGAATCTGCGGAGATTGTTCGACGCTTCAAAAAATAAAGTCGCGCTTTTGGCAATCCAAAAAGATCTGAGCGCGGACGTTGTTGAAAGGACAAAAACTGCGGCGGAGCTGATGTTTCGTTCGTATATGGCTGGGGAATCTCGATTTTTGGATGTGGAAAATCTCAATGTAAAAGCGCTTGAAGCCAGAACGCAAGAGATAAACATATATGCGCAGATGCTTACGCAGCTTGCGATAATAGCATCGTTGTCGGAGGGGCAATAATGAAAAAACCCGTAATCATTTTAATTCTGGCTGTTATTGTTGTTGCGGCCGCGTATTTCTTTTTGACAAGAAAAGGCGAATTCCTGTACAACGGCACGGTTGAAGCCGTGGAAGTTGACCTTTCGTCTCGAGTAAGCGGCGTTATAAAAAAACATTATGTCGAAGAAGGTTCAAGCGTTAAGGCCGGGGATCTGCTTGTTGAAATAGACAGCAAAGATGCTTTGCTCGCCTTTGAGCTTGCAAAGAGAGATTTCGACAGAGCCAGAGAGCTCATAAAATCGAATACGATCACGCAGGAAAGATACGACGCTGTCAGATACAAGTACGAAGACGCGCAGGAAAGGCTGTCCTGGACAAAAATTGTCTCGCCGCTTGACGCGGCTGTTATTTATAAGTTTCATGAAAACGGCGAGTTTGTAACGCCCGGAACAAAACTTCTGACGCTAAGCGACATGAGAGAAGTCGATGTCAATATTTATGTGCCTCACGATATCCTTGCAAATTTGAGAGTCGGAACTGAAGTCAAAGGGTTCCTGCCGGAACTTGGAGATAAAGAATTTACCGGCACAATAGCGTTCATAAACGACAAAGCCGAGTTCACTCCGAGAAACGTTTTGACAAGAAGCGAGCGCTCAAGGCTTGTTTTCAGGGTGAAAATAAGGTTTCCAAATCCCGACGGCATATTAAAATCGGCTATGACTCTGGAAGTAAGATTGCCGACAGCAGAGTGAAGAGTGGAGAGTGAAAAGTGAAGATACGGCAACGCTGCTTCCCTCGCCCCTTGCGGGAGAGGGACTTGCGAAGCAAGAGGGTGAGGGGTTGCCGTTGTTGTTTCTTACATTATTACCGATAAATTTAAGAAAACTGCAACCCCTCACCCTGCCCAAGTAGTTGCGCTTTTCAAGGCAAGCGCACTATTTACGGTGCGCTTACATCTCGCGTCCGTCGCATGCTTGTGCTCCTTATTCGTCGCACTGCGACTCCGCAAGGGGCGAGGGAAAAGACAAACCGTTTTGGACAAAAAATGAGCGGCAATCTTATATCCGTGCAGGCGGACAACGTAAGCAAAAAGACGCTTGAAAATCAGGCATTGTCCGGGGTCAGCCTTTCTTTTGACGCAGGGATAATAAACGGAATAATAGGACCTAACGGCGC